>JAFCZZ010000077.1 GCA_019314085.1 Deltaproteobacteria bacterium
TACCGGCTTCTGGGACATTGAGGATTTATCACACTACCTGAAGGTTAAGGTAAAGACCCTCTATGCCATGACCTCTGATATTCCCCATTATCGTGTTGGCAGACTCATACGATTCAGGAAAGAGGAAATAGACTCCTGGATGGAAGACAAGAAAGTGAATACTTCCAAGGGAACGAGTACCCCGGGAAGAGTAAAGAACAATATCCTTATTGATCCCCTCATCAGGAAGGTAATTGACCGAAGGAGGGAGAACGTCTATAATCTTGATCGCGGGAAATCAGACCGTATCAAGGGACCCAGGAAGGAGAAAGATAATGGGTCTATATAAGAGAGGAACGGTCTGGTGGATGAGTTTTTCTTGCAATGGTCGGCAGTACAGGCGGTCAACGGAGACGCAAAACAAGAAGCTGGCCACTAGGATCTTTGACAAATTGAAAGGGGAGATTGCAGAAGGGAAATGGTTTGAAAAGCAGCCCGGTGATGGGTATACGTTCGAGGATCTGATGGACAAGTATATGGTGGAATACTCTGCTGTAAACAAAGCTGCTTCATCTCATAAGAGAGATAAGAGCATTGTTGCTAAGTTAAAGAGCTATTTCGGGAATTACTATTTAACTGAAATCACCCCGGCAATGATTTCGGATTATAAAGTCAAAAGAAGGGGGGATGGTGTTTCGCCCCGAACGATCAACTATGAACTCGTTACAATGAGCCACGCATTCAATATGGCAATTCGAGAGTGGGGTTTGGTAAATGATAATCCGGTTGCCAGGGTTAGGAAGGAGCGGGTATCCAACAAAATCGAACGATGGTTAACCTCTGAGGAAGAGGAAAGGCTTCTCAAAGAATCTCCACAGTGGCTTCAGGATATTATACTTTTCGCAATCCACACGGGTCTTAGACAGAGTGAAATTCTTGATCTGAAATGGTCCCAGGTAGATATGGAGAGGCGAACGATTCTCATATTTGAACAGAAGAATCGAAATGTGGATACCCTGCCACTGAATGAAACAGCCATGAAGGTTTTAAGGTGCCGGTATCTGAGCGACTTACCATCGGAAGGTTATGTTTTTCCAAATACACGTGGAGAACGTAAGAATGCAAGGTTATTGATGAAAGCCTTCTATGTAACCCGTGAAAAGTCTGGGGTTAGTAACTTCAGATTTCATGATCTTCGACACACATTTGCAACAAGATTGATCCAGAACGGTGCCGATCTTTATACTGTGCAGAAGTTGGGTAGATGGAAGACGGTATCAATGGTTCAGCGGTATGCTCATCATCACACGGAGAGCCTCAGGGCTGCGATTGAAATGATTGACGAGATAAACAAGCCAGTTATCACAAATTTATCACACTCACAAAAAAACAGGGGTCAACCAGCTCCTGTTGAAGCTGGTTAACCCCTTGATCCCTATATGGTGCCGGAGCTCGGAATCGAACCGAGATGACCGTGAGGTCGGGGGATTTTGAGTCCCCTGCGTCTACCAGTTTCACCACTCCGGCTTGGCGGCTGATTATATATTTGCACCTCGAATTGTCAAGAAAATTGTATTGACATTTCTTCAGGGCGTATGTTAGGTCTCTCCCCTATCAGCGGGGCTGTAGCTCAGTTGGGAGAGCGCTTGAATGGCATTCAAGAGGTCGACGGTTCGAGACCGTCCAGCTCCACCAGAAATCAAGGGGTTACGGGCGAGAGCCTGTAACCCCTTTCTATCGGACACACCCTTACTCAAGCACGGTGGAGAGTCTTTTCTCGGCCTCACCTGCCTCCTCCACCATCCGCTCAAACAGTTCAGACACCGTGGGCATGTCGTGGAGAAGACCGGTGGCCTGACCGACGGTAAGCACGCCCTTTTTCATGTCCCCTTTTTCCGTTGCCGAGCTTAACGCCTTGAAGGCATTGGCGAGGTAGGCCATCATCACCGAGTTTTTTACTCCGGAGGCAAGGACACCAAAGAACAGTTTGAAGTATGGAAGGTTCAGCATCTTTGCAATGTCCCGGGAATTGCCGAGCGCGGCGAGAAAGTCGGGCATTCCCAAAAACCCTCGCCGGTATGCCTTAATGGCTGCGGGGGTTTTCAGTGAACGGCACCCCAGACCGTCAAAGTATTCCCCGTAGATGGTGTCGTTTACCCCCTTCTCAAGGGAGAGTTTCTTGTAGTTCTCGTGTAGTCCGCTTTCCTGTGTGGACATCAGACGCGTCCCCATGGAAATGCCCTCGGCCCCGAGTGCCAGTGCGGCCGCCAGCCCCCTGCCGTCGGCAAAACCGCCCGCTGCTATGACGGGGATATTGACCGCATCCACCACACTGGGGATCAGGACCAGGGAGGTTGCGTCACCTCCATGCGCGGCCGCCTCATATCCCGTGACAACGAGACCATCGGCTCCCTGTCTCTGCGCCGCAAGCCCGTGCTGTTCGTTAACAACAGTAGCGATAACCTTTCCTCCGTATTTGTGGGCCGCATTCACAATCCAATCCCCCTTGCCGAGGGAAAAATTGATGACAGGAACCTCTTCTTCAAGGAGGATTTTCGCGTTTTCCTTTGCCCCCGGGAAAAGAAGGGTCGCGTTTGCGCCGAACGGCTTGTCGGTGAGTTCCCGGATCTTTCGGATGCCTTCTCTTGTCTCCTGTGCGCTCAGAGGTCCTGTTGCCAAGATGCCCAAACCACCGGCATTGGAGACTGCCGCCACCATTTCAGGTATGCTGACCCAGCTCATTCCGGCCAGCATAATGGGATATTTGATCCCGAAAAGCTCAGTCATGCGCGTTTTCATAAACCACTCCTTCCCGTATTTTTTGTCAATGAGTGGCAATTTTTATCCGTTCAAGGGGTCTATGTCAACCGGAATCGTGATGCCGGAGGTGCTGTACGGTGGCATGGCTGAGCGGATCGAAAGAAAAAATCAGAAGGGAAATCATTTGAAATTCGAGACTTTACGAACCTACGGCCTCCAGGAGGTGGAGGCCGTAGGTTCTTTTCAGCAAGGGTTTAAGCCAGAAAAACAGGAGGGCTTTTCCGGCATTGCTGATTAACTAACTCTGCACTTTCCATGCCCAACCTTCTAACTGGCTGATATTCAATAAGATAAGGAAAAAATCACACCGAATATCGATCCGGATGGTGGAAAGAAATGTCGAAACCGCAGCAACAATTTTTACAAAATCAAATAAAAACAAGGTGTTTCTTTTTGGTGTAACTCTGACAAAATTCGACAAAATCGTCGAGTTATGCCGGCCTCGGAAATTCCCGGTGCCGGTTTTTCGAGCTATTCTAACAGCATAAGTTGTGGTATAAGGCTTGCTTACATGGTCTGTATCGTCCGGCGGATATCCCCTCGCACATGCCGCGGAAGGGAAAGGCTGGACGTGAAATGCGAGCAGGGGCCCTTGGTTATCGGTTAAGGCTGGGGTAGGATTGCCCTCACGGCGGATCATATCGAGGTGCAGGGCGAAGGGGTACACACCCGGAGATACTAACAATGAAATTTCCAAAGGATATAACGTGGCACAGTGCATCGCCAGGACATAAGGGGACCTTCCTGCGGCCCCTGTTTGTGGCCCTTGTCATGTTCCTCTTTCTTTCCCTGATACTGGTTATGGGGATCATGGATCTGGGACGCCTCGACAAAACACTGATACGCTTTATGGAAAACAGGGGGCTTGATATCATCACGACCGTGGAAAACGTGGCCCAGGAAAACCTCGCCTACCTCTACCAGGCCCTCAAAGAGAACAGGGATGAAAATGAGAATACCTTTGTCCCTCTCAGCGATAAGGAGTTTTCCCCTCAAGAGGCCCTTGTGAAGGGGCTCGTGGGGCTGGCGCGCGACATTGATGCCCGGTGGAAGGCCGAACACCTCAATGAGGATGATCTGAGAGAACTTGCCGATCGTGAAAACCTGTGGCTTATCGCCGTCCTTGATGAACGTGGTCAGATCGTCTTCAAAAGCAGAGAATTCATCAAGGCCATTCTCCCCGAGGCAAACCAGGAAATGGCTGAAAACAAGGACCTGATTATAGATCTCTTCAACAAGTTTGGAAAACTCAATGAAATAGGGTATATCGCTCTTCGCCGCAAGGACGGCAGCGGTACCATACTGATGGCCCTCGACAACATGGGGCTCAGATATTGGAGCACGAAAATCGCCATACGGAAGGCGATCGATGATGTCGGGCTCGGTCAGGGCCTTGCCTATCTTATTGTCATAAACGAACATGGCAAGGTGCTGGGGCAGGCGGGCACGGTTCGGGAAGAGCTCAAAGTGATGGATGCCATTGCCCGCGATGTGCTGAACGCAAAACTGGAGAAGGCAAGCCGCAGGGTGACGTCCGACGGCTCCGAGTTTCTCGAGATTACCGTTCCGGTACGCCTCGACAAAAGGGTCGCGGGATTCGCCCGTCTCGGTCTGAACCGTGAGAGCAGCGACAAGATATTACGGGAAAACAGGAACAGGATGATCATTACCATGATCTTCATCATGGCGATAGGGGTCCTGTCGATGTTCGCCATCTACCTCAACCAGAAAAAATATTCGCTCCGGATGGAGGAAATGGGGAAACGTCTCCAGCAGGCTGAAAAACTCTCCGCGCTGGGGCAGCTCGCGGCTGGAGTGGCCCATGAAATCCGTAATCCCCTGAACGCGATCAGTATGGCCAGCCAGAGAATCCGGCGCGAATACTCTCCTGAGGGGGAAGAGAAGAAAAAAGGATTTCACCACATCACCGGAATCATCCGTGACGAAATCAAACGGCTGAACCGAATCGTGGAGGAGTTTGTCATCTTCTCCCGAAACCGCCGGCTGGAGCTCAGCAATCAGCCCATCACCACAGTCTTGGAACGGATGGCCAGTCTCATACGGGAAGAGGCCGATCTCAAGGGAATTATCATAAAGACCGTCTGGCGAAACGATCCCCTGATCATACCAATGGATGTGGACAAACTGCGTCAGGCCTTCTACAATCTTCTGAAGAACGCGATGGAGGCGATTTCGGGAAAGGGAACCATTACCATCTCAGCCACGCCGAATGGGACGGGGATGGTAAGCATCCGAATATCGGATACCGGGTGCGGCTTGACATCCGACGAGATGGATCACATATTCGATCCGGAATATACGACGAAGGAGCAGGGACTAGGGCTCGGGCTGGCCCTGGCGCATGAGATCATACGGGGACACGGCGGAGAGATTCTCGTTGAAAGCGAGGTGGGTTTGGGAACCACCTTTGATGTCCTGCTCCCCGCGGTAAGCAGGGGAAAGGGTGCGGCGTAATGGACAAATTGAACATACTGATTGTTGAGGACGGGCAGTCACAGAGGGAGATGCTGAAGGATTTCCTCGCCGGGGAAGGACATAGGGTCGCGGGGGCCGAAGACGGGGACGCCGCAATACGGGAGGTGATGGGCGGCCATTTTGATCTGCTCCTCCTCGATTTCAAGATGCCGGGGATGAACGGGATAGAGGTTCTGAAGAAGATAAAGGGCATCAACCCGGAGATTAATGTCGTTATGATGACGGCGTACGGTACAATAGAAACGGCGGTTGACGCCATGAAGCTTGGCGCCGTGGACTATATCCCCAAGCCCATCGATCTGGACGAGTTGATCATTCTCGTCGGCAGAATCGCGGAACGACAGATCCTCATCAGGGAAAACGAGATCCTCCGCAAGAAACTGTGGAAGAAAGAGATATCCACGGGACAGATTATCTACAAGGATCCCGGCATGGAGGCGATCGTCAATATGGCCGGGAGGGTTGCGTCAAGCCGCACAACGGTCCTGATACAGGGAGAGAGCGGAACCGGCAAGGAGCTCTTTGCGCAGTTAGTCCACGCGACAAGTCCGCGCTCGGGGAAACCGATGATCGTGGTCAATTGCGGGGCCATTCCCGAAACCCTGCTGGAGAGCGAGCTCTTCGGCCACGAAAAGGGGGCGTTTACCGGGGCAACGGCACGGAGGATAGGGCGCTTTGAGGAAGCGGACGGGGGAACACTTTTTCTCGATGAGATTGGAGAGCTTTCTCCGGCTGTCCAGGTGAAGCTCCTCCGGTTTCTCCAGGAGCGGGAATTCCAGCGGTTGGGTGGAAATCAAACCATGCGGGCGGATGTCAGGATCATCAGCGCGACAAACCGGAATCTCGAAGAGCGGGTAAAGGAGGGATCCTTCAGGGAGGATCTCTATTACCGGCTGAACGTGGTCTCCATGACCGTCCCTCCTCTCAGGGACCGAAGAGGAGACATTCCCCTGTTGATAGAATATTTCACGAAACAATTTTCCTCGGAGAATGATAAGGAGGTTGATGGTCTGAGCAGCGAGGCCATGGACACCCTTCTGAAATACGACTATCCGGGGAACGTGAGGGAACTGGAAAATATCATCGAGAGGGCGGTGGTCATAGCGCGAGACAGTGTTATATCCGTAAAAGACCTCCCGTTCGAAGAGATCTCCCCCGACCACTTCACCGGGCATAAAGAGGGGGGCGTTCTCAAGGACGAGATCGAATCCCTGGAGCGCACACGGATAGAGGAGGCCCTGGATGAGACCGGAAACAACCAGACACGTGCCGCGGAACTCTTGGGAATCACCGAGCGAACGCTCCGATACAAACTGAAGAAGTATGACCTCAAGCGTTGATCACGCGCCGCGGTGCCAAGCACTCTGAAAAAACAAAAGGGAGAAAAACGATGGTTATAGGCGATCTGGACGCGAAGATCACGGCGGCGGCCGAGATGATCCTGGCCTCCCGGAGGCTGGTGGTGTTCACCGGCGCCGGGATCAGTACCGAATCGGGGATCCCCGATTTTCGGGGACCGGGGGGGATCTGGACACGATTCGATCCCGACGACTTCACCATACAGAAGTTTCTCAGCAGCAGGGAGACTCGCAGGAAACAGTGGAA
>JAFCZZ010000582.1 GCA_019314085.1 Deltaproteobacteria bacterium
TTATATTAGCTGTCCTGTCGCTTGACAGGTTCGCAAGCACTGTTCGAACTCGGCATCGGCCATCAAGAAGCAGTTCTGCCTGGCCTTCCGGTTATCCTCGTCGCTGACCGGGATCTCCATGCACTCCCGGTAGGCCTTGCTCTTGGCGTCGTAGCAGGGCATGCACGCCTCCGACGTTCCGGCCGGAGTGATGACCGGTCCAGGAAGCGGTACCGGAGTCACAGCTCCGGCTGTCTTGGGACGGAGCAGGGCATACGCTGTGACGCCGCCTGCGAGCCACCAGAGCCATGTTGGTACCTTCATCGCATCACCAGACGTTCGCGGCCTGAGCCGCTGCCAGGGCCTGCTCTGCAGTGGCAAACACTGCTACCTTGGGCACTCCGTCAGCACCCGTGAACACCACGCGCACGGCGTTGGCGTCCACGAACACGCCCACGTTGCCCTGCATCCCCTTGGCGTTGGCCTCCTTGAGGGCGAAGAACTTGATCTGGTCCTTCACCTCGGCGGTGACCTGCTGGGTCGCCAGGCCGCCACCGGGGCGGGGCTGGTCTCCAGGAAGGAGCGGCTCGGCCGCCACGGCCTTTGCCGGCCGGGTGACGTAGTAGAGCACAGCGCCACCGATGGCGAGGTAGAGCCAGTTCCTCTTGATCCAGTTCATGACGAACTCCTATTTATGGCCTTCGCATAGTTGGCGTAAGCCTCTTGCCTAGAACCAAAAAGCTGCTCGATAGGCCTCCTGTTCAAAGAAGAGCCAACCTCACACTTGACGGAAAGCACCATCTTTCCGAGGAAATCTTTCTTTACCGCAACACCGCAAACCGGGTTCTCATAATCAGCAAGTGCCCAAGCGTTTGCTGCAGCCACAGTGATGATCTGATCAGACGGACCAGCAGAAAGATCTAGCCTTGGAGAAGGGCCTGCCCCAGGGACTGGCGTTGGCGGAGGAGCAACCGGACCTATCTGATCCGGTTTCACCCTGATTATCAGATAGTAAAACCCAGCTGCAATACCAATTCCCCACACCCAATCCGGGATTCCCAGGCTCAACTTGGTCATGAAAACACCCCACTGCCAGGAACGTCTTCCAACAGCTCCTGGGCCTCCAGGCGCTTCTCGGAAGAATCGCGCATCAGCTTGCGAGCCTTCTTTCGTTTCTTGCGCTGAGACCGGGTCAACCTCACCGGCTCCTCTTCTTCCTCTTCCTCCACGATAACCGGCGGCGGACCTCCGGGACCTCTGAAGGCCTTGCTTGCCAACCACCACAAGCCCAGTCCGATGAGCCCAATCACGATCAGGTTTTTGAGCCCTCCAACCACCGAGCCCATGGCCTCTCTCAACGAATCAAACACTGCGTCGAGTTGATCTACGAAAAGCCTGCTCTTGGCAAAGAGCGGGGTCGACTGCTTCAGAATCGCGGCAGCCTTTTTGCCAGCCTCCGTGGGCGGGATACTTACTTCCGCCACACTGCGAAGCTGACTGGCAAAAATCCTCACGATCTCAAGCTCGAGGGCAGCACGTTGCGTCTTCGAATTGGCCCGGCCATGCACCAGATTCTTCATCTCAGCGTACATGTCTCTGAACGGATACTGGGCTGATATCTGAGTCATCCTAGCAATCAGCTTGTTCAAATCTGCATTCAAAGCAGACCTCTTTGGTTCAGGAACAAGGCTGATCGCCCGACCAGTCAACTCCAGCAGGGTCGCGATGCCCTTGTACGCACTCTCAACCTGTCCAGGCGTGTACGCCATCGTTTTCTCCAGGAACGCAGTCTACCTGAGAAGGAGAAGTGCAGCCAGGCCGGCACCGACGATGGCCATGGTTCCCACGCCTGCCTTCGCAACACCGCCGCCTCCGGCGGCATCCTGTCCGCTCGGAGCCATGGGGCAACCACTGTTCGGGTCCAGCGTCAGCTTGGCACCGTTCGGGAACGTGCAAGTGGTCCCCGCCAGGTTGCCGCCCTGGCCAAGACAGGACTGGCCAAAGTCCAAAGGATTTTTGAACCGCGGCTG
>JAFCZZ010000583.1 GCA_019314085.1 Deltaproteobacteria bacterium
GGCCTTCCGGTGCTACTTGGCGACTGGAAAGCGGCGGCGTGGAAGTTGGAGAAACGCTTCCAGCGCAGGTGGGGGATGAAGACGGAGAAACACGAACTCTCCGGCCCGGACGGTGGAGCTATCCAGCACGAGGTGGCGTGGTGGGATGCAGTAGACGCCGACCAGAACAACGAGGAGACGGATGCCGAAGGAGACGATGACTAAGCAGGCCGCGCCACCGCCCGAAGTTATGCGCCGTTTCCGTGCCGACGCCTCCTATTTCATCGAGACGGCATTTGGCGACAACCTCTGGAGTATGCAACGCGAAATCCTCCAGACGATAAGCAGCCATTCAAAGGTCGCGGTCAAGAGTTGCCACGGGATCGGAAAGACCTGGTTGGCCGCCCGTGCAGCCCTCTGGTTCCTTTTCACGCGGAGGCCCGCGCTGGTGGTCACGACTGCGCCCACCGCGCATCAAGTGGAGAACCTGCTGTGGAAGGAAATACGCATAGCGTGGGCGCATCTGCCAGAGGAGTTACGCGGGTTGGGGCGTTGCCTCAATACGCAAATCAAGTTCGTTGAGCCGAAGACGCACGAAGACATACCGGGGCATATCGGTTATGGGCGCAGTACTGACGACCCGCTACAGTTCCAGGGTGTTCACGGGCCGCACCTCATGGCGATAGTTGACGAGGCGGCGGGCGTGGATGACGAGATATACGAGGCCCTCGATACGTGGTCAGCGGGCGGTGAGTACCGCGAGTTGCTAATAGGTAACCCGACGCGCAACGACGGGAAGTTTTACCGCGCGTTTCAAAACCCCGAACTCCACTATAGCTGCCTGAGCGTTCCGGTAGAGAACACGCCGAACTGGACGGGCGAAGATACACCCGACTCGATAAGGCGGTTGCTTATCCAGCCGGAGAAGGTGGAGGAATGGGCCTCTGACTGGGGCGAGGATAGCCCGACGTTCCTCTCCCGCGTCAAAGCGGAGTTCCCGGAAGGTGACGCGACCTCTATCCTCGTGCCGCTGTCATGGATGGAGCGGGCGCAACAGCGCACGTATGAATACACGGACGAGTCCACACGGCAGGTCGGCGTAGACGTGGCGCGGTTCGGCGTAGACCAGACGTGTATCGCCTGTCGCATCGGGCCGGACCTCGTGCGCTTGCGAAGCTACGCGGGCAAGACCGATATGCTGAAGGTCGGGGCGTTAGTCGTAGAGACTGTCGAATGGATGCAGAACACTTACGGCGGGCACGTGCTGGTTCTCATTGACGAGACAGGTGTCGGCGGTGGATTAGTGGATATACTGCGCCCGCAGTCGTCGCAGTTCGTGACTTATGAGGGCGTGACATTCGGTGCAGCGGCGCACGACAAAGAAAAGTTTGTCTGCGCCCGCGACGAATTGCTATGGGGCTTGCGGCTACTGGCCGCGACGGGGAATAACGACCCCGACCTATGTATCAGCGCGGCGGATACGGTAGAAGTTGGTCGCCTGTGCGCCCAGCTATCGGCCATGCAATATACATACAACGAGCGGGCTAAGATCAAGATAGAAAGCAAGGACAAGATACGCGAACGCGGCCTGCCGTCACCAGACGAAACGGACGCGGTTGCGCTATCATATTACGCGGGACAAGCGTCGGGCGGCTACTACGGAGTGCCTGACCCGGATGACCCGGATGACCCGGATGACGCAGGGCGATACGCCGACAGTATCGAGGGCGAAGACGATGAGGACTTCTCGGAACTCTCCGAGGGCCTCGCGCTGGTCGCGGATAGGTGATTCCCGTTGCGTATAGGCGGATACGACATTTCATTCCGGCGCGTAGCGCAGGACACTGATGACACCACCGACCGTGGCGAGTCGGCGAGTAAGCGGAGTTACGAAGTCCATCCGTGGGCGGCGGTCATGGGCGGCTTCGAGCCCGCGAAACTCTTCGCCAACTACAAGATTTACGACGCTATCCGGGCGGGTATCCCGTTCGTAGACGTGGGCCTACGCAAGTTTGCCCGCCTCTGCAA
>JAFCZZ010000078.1 GCA_019314085.1 Deltaproteobacteria bacterium
GCTGAAGAACGACGCGCACGAACCGCGCGCGTCTTAGCTCAAACGTTATAAAACTTGATTTGCTCATTATATTGGTTCATATTTAGGTTATTGAATATACCAAAATAAGGGGTCACCTCATGAAAACCATTTCAATTTCGAACGATATTGTTCCCATTGCAGAATTTAAGGCAGGCATCTCTAAATGGTTTAAGGGCATTCAAAAATCCGGACACCCGTTGATTATAACACAGAACGGAAAGCCTGCCGGAGTTCTCCTCTCTCCCAGTGATTACGATGAACTGGTTTATAAAAAAGCGTTTCTTGATTCTGTCGGCAGGGGGATGGCGGACACTGAAAACGGAAATGTTTACAGCACCAAAGAACTTAAAGCGACATTGCTTGAAAGAAGAAGCGGGCTATGAAAATCAGATGGACGCATGAGGCTTTATTGCGATTGTTTGAGATCGAGGACTTCATATCGCAGGACAGCTCAGAGCGCGCCGGGAAATTTGTTGACCAGATTATCGAGCACACGGAATCCTTGTCTGAAAATCCTTTAAGCGAAAAAACCGTCCCAGAAATTTCCAACCCGCATATAAGAGAATTGATTTTTAGAAAGTATCGAATTGTCTACCAAATAAATAAAAAAGCACTTGATATCCTGACTGTTTTCGAGGGGCAATAGATTGTTGCGCATAGATGAAATAGGGGCGTTATGAAATTGGAGAAAACGTCATTTAGGAATCATTTTCCTGCAAAATGCCTGGAGTGTGCCAAATCATTCAAGCCGTTCATTCATGGCATGTGCAGCCTTTGCCGGGACTTGGGTTTTCAAGAAGAAATACTGTGTGATCTAAATCGGTCAACACAGGATCCCTCTTCCTTTGACTGCCATGCTTTTCAGCCGTTGTTGAGACGGGTCGTATCGGCCGAGCAGGAAACTCGTCCGGAGCGCGAGGTCCGGTCTTCGGAGATCATATTAGGAAAACTTCTTGATTCCGATAAGGTAAAGTATCAACGGGTGTTAGCTCTGCAAAAACTAGCACGGGATCCCGACGATGTGATGCTTGAGATCAGGTACCATTTCGCTTGGAACGTGATCGGTAGAAAACCGGTCTTTGCAGAACCGGCAACCAAGATTGACCTCATCAGCAATACTATCACGACTTGTAGTGAAGCAGTGGGTGGTTTTGCCTGTCTCCTGTGGTTGGCCCCGGACCATATACATTTATACGTGGAGGGGGATGGGGAAATGTCGCCGGACAGTATGGCTCAAAAACTGAAACGGTTATCAGAAAAACCAATGCTTGAGCAGTTTCCTAGTCTTATTGCATATCCAGGGGCGAAAGGAAGGCTTTGGGACGAAGCTTACTTCGTAGAAACAATAGGCTGAAACAGGACATCTTTCTGCCCCAGGTTGATGTTTCGCTGCGCCACGCTCATCAGCATTAAGACGGATTACAATTCCGTTTCGCGCTCCATTGCACCCGAGTATGCAAACCGTTAGGTCTCTCCTCGGGCCACGATTCGGACCATGTACGCGCGAGCCAGGCGTTCAGGCTCATTGCCCGCAGGGACTCCCATCCCCGCTTTTCTTCACGGAGACACGTCAAGCGGAAGCGCCGGGTGAGGTCGCGCGCCAGCCTCCCGGTGGAGGTCAGATAAAATCGGTCAGGGTGTATCTCGATCATGGTTGTCCAGGCATTTGTAACAACAAGTAATAATTATCTATCATCAGAGATCATAAGGGTCTGTCAGACTATCCTACCGTACCGGTCGAAACTTTGGCAAGCTGAACTCATCGGTTATATCGTCCCATACGACCTCTACCGGCATATCACACCGTACCTCGCTCGGGTCACAGCCGACGATATTTGTGATCAGGTGAGGCCCTTCATCCAGTTCCACAACCGCAACAACATAGGGGAGATCTTCCTGAAAGGCCGGATGGAACGCCACATGATTCACGACAAAGGTGTACACCGACCCTCTCCCCGTGGAGGCGATCCAATCCGTTTTCCGGGAATGGCACTGTGGGCAGATGAATGAGGGGGGCCAGCGGACGTGCCCGCAATCACCGCATTTCTGAACCCTTATGACGTGTTCCTTACATCCTTCCCAGAACTCTTTTGTGTCGGCATTGATCTTTGGCAGGGGTTTGTTATATGTCATAGTGACTACCACCTCCTCAAGATATAACAGGAATGACACTGCAATATACCACCGTTATCACTGCATACAATAATTTCAGGCTCTTTTGTGTTTGTTGCGGGGCCAAGCTGTCTCTCACCGCATCGACCCATGAGCTGCATCACCCCCTCCGTGAGGGGTGTCAGGCCCATATGGTACGCTTCGGACAATTGACCGCCCGACGTGTTGACAGGCATCCTTCCCCCCGGCTCAATCGTGCCCCCCGAGAACCACTCCTCTCCCTCGCCGGGGCTGAAGAAACCGTAATCCTGGAGGGTGATTTCCACGGTATAGGTAAAGCAGTCGTATATCTCGCAGGCGTCGATATCGCGGGCGGTAACTCCCGCCATTGCAAAGGCGGTTTCTCCCGCCTGCCGGGCGCCGGTTGGTCCCGCCAGATAGGTCGCCTGTTGAAGATCCGCCGACGGATTGTGCTGCCCCATCCCCGCGATGGTGACAAGGGGATGTTTGAGATCACGCGCCCTTTCAACTGACGTTATGATGCATGCCCGACCGCCATCGTTGACCAGGCAGTTATCGGGGAGGCGGAAGGGTTCAACGAGCCACCTCGCGTTATAGTACTCTTCATATGTCATCGGCTTGTCGTGCATTACCGCTCTCGGATTGAGATTTGCCCATCTGCGCTGTCCCACGGCGATATGTTTCCAGGTGTCGGGTCCCGTATGGAAGCTGTGCATGGCGCGCCGCGCGGCCAGGGCATACCCCGCCGTCGCCCCGAAATGCCCAAAGGCCGCCGCATCTCCACCGAGCTCTGTGAGCATACGGTACATGCTGTCGCCCGAGTGTGCGTATGAAAGAAGTACGTATTTACAAAGACCGGATTCTAGCGCGCCAACTGCGTGCTGTATATGACTTCGCGATCAATTGGCATCCTGCGTCAGATAGGTCGGCGACAGACCGAGGTGCTGTGTCACGACATAGGGGGTGACATCTCCCTCGCCCGTCGGTGGAAGAAAGTGGCGATAGACGCTCAGCCCGTCAATATCTTCACGTCTCAGACCAGCGTCTTCAATGGCATTGGCACAGGCCTCGAGGTGAAAGCTCAGCGTGCTCCTGTCGGGGACCCGTCCCTGGGGCGTATACCCCACTCCGACAATGGCGTATTTATCTTTCAAATTCACTGTTCACACCTCACTTTCTCTATTTTTTACTTAAAGATATCGAATTCTTCAGTTGACGACGAACATCCGCCATTTTACAGCTTTTGTAAAGAAGCCCTGAGAGGTATTTACGAAGGCCTCTGCTATTTGAAACTCATCTTCGCAATATATACAAATAAAATGCTTATCTGCAATGTTTTTAATTATTTAAAAATTAGAAACAGTGTTAACAGCAGGTAGGATGTTGCTTGACGGAGGATGCTTCGTGCGGTTCGATGCTGCAGCAGCACTCGCCGTCTGATCTGCCGAGGATGGAGTTGATGACCGCGGCGGCACATCCTACCCCCGCGTTTACCGTTAATGCCTCTGTGGGGCAGTTGAGGGCGCAGGCGCCGCATTCCATGCAGGCGTCGCGCTCGGCGATCCGGACGCGTTTATCGCCATTCATGCTGAAGACCGCGTGGGGGCAGACGGTTATGCAGAGGCCGCATCCGATACATTTTTCTTCGTTAAGGGCCAGTGTTGCCACATCTTTGAGATATCTGAGTTGTGTCATAGGTATACTCCCTCCTATACGATGAATCGTAGTCCCAGCCAGAGCAGGCATCCCGCTCCGCCGACCGTTATTTCGAGAGGAAGGGCCCACCGCATCTCTTTCTTGACTCCCGAGAGGGAGGTATAGGTCGAGGCGCCGGTGAAATTCATGGCCTGGTACGCCGCTACGGCGGGAACCAGGAGAAACAATGCGAGATTCTCAAGACGGTCGGCCCACCGTGCCATATCGGGATTCCGGAAGGTGACGAGCATGGCGGCGGCAATCAGGCCCACAACCAGGCCCTTCGGCGCGAAGGCGCGGCCCGGGATATAGGGGTGTCAGCACGGCCCCGGCGAAGACCCCGCTTAACAGAGCAATAGAGAAAAAGATTCCGTATGTTACCATATTATTTACATATGTTCCCGGGCCTCCCAGGCCGGAGATGAGGAGGGCAACCAGCGCGACGATCAGCGCCGTCTTGAGCGCCTGAAACAGTTCGATGGGGATCAGGACCGCTCTTTCCGAAAGGGTGAAGGTCTTCAGACGCATTGCGGGCGTGGCCTCCATCCCGTGATCAAGGTATTCTGTCAGGTCTTTGGCCCTGATGGGGCCGTAATGGACCGTGAAACCGGCCAGCTTCTTGACGACGTGCGCGGCAACGCCCGGGGCGCCGAGCTGGGGAAGGATGATCTTTCGGTGGGAGACGACCTGTCCGATTTCGCTCGATTTGATGCGGTCGATGAGCTCGGCCGTGCCGAATGTTCCCTTCCCGGCGGCACACCAGACATTGATTCCCTTTGTGTCGAGAACGATAATCCAGGCATCACGCCCGGGGAGGGTAGACCGGAGGCTGTCAAAGCTCAATTTATAGTTTGCCGTGCCGAAGACCGGCGATTCGTCGTCGGGACTGCCCAGGGCGTAGAGACCGGGGTCGATGGCGTAGTGCATCCGATTGATGCCGGAGCGGGTCTTGATCGTTCCCCAGCGATCGGACCACCCGAGGGTTGAAGAGACCCGGGGGACGCGGCCGATGTCGGTTTCAATCGCTCCGGTCACAAAGGGCTGATCCATGCGCGGCGGGCTCACCTGAACCCCAAAGGACACGGGTCACGTGGGCGGGGCTGAAACGACCTCCGAGGGCTCGCTCCCGCCTAATACCCTCTGAATATCCTCAAATAATATTAAATTCGGATCTTCCATTTATCAGTTCCCTAGAATTATTAGAATTACAACTGCATACCGATGACGTCTCACGTATCGCGTCAAGAAAAATTCCGAGGGTGCGGTAGACATCATCCCTGTCATTCTCGGGGATTTTCCCCTGGATTGTCCCGGCAAACTCCGTAAAGCAGTCCCACACTCGCCGGTATGTCTCTTTCCCCGTGGCCGTGATGAGAAGATAGGTTGCCCTCAGATCGTCGTCTGTTTTTTCCCGCTGAACCAACTGTCTTTCGATGAGGGGCCTGACGAGCCGCGTGGTTGTGCTCTTTTCCACGGCAAGAACGGAATGGAGGTCCGTCATCTTCAATCTTCCCTGTGTCGCAAGGGCATCAAGGATGAGAAACTGAGAGAGGGTGACCCCTTCGCAAAAGACGGAATCCTGACGGCAGAAACGCGCCGCCTGGCACAGCTCGGCAATAAGGAAAAGGAGTTTTCGGTTGTGTTCGACAGGTATCTCAGACATGGTTGTAGTATACAACCATTATTCCCGATGTCAAGCCAATAATTGGGAGATGGGGAAGGACTTAGGGAGACCACCGTTGCTTAATATCCATCCAGATAACGTATACAAACATGAAAATGGTAGAGACCGTTGCCGGTAGAGCGCTTTCTTTACTGAAGAGGGCGAGAGCGATCCCTGCCGCAAGTCCGTAATTCTTGATGGTGCCCAGGAGGACCAGGCTTATCGTCGTTTGGGGGTTGATTCGAAGGAGCTTTCCGGTCCATTCGATAAGCAGACCCAGGACGAACATGCTCCCTATGGCAATGGCGGCGACGGGAAGCAGACGCAAGGGCTGCCGGGTGAATACGTCCTGATTCAGCCCCACAATCGTGTATACCACGACAAAAAAACTCCAATTGATGATGGTGCCCTTTACCGATTCCAGAAGCTTGTCGGTCTTTCTCCAGAGCAGGAGACGTGAAATCACCAGGGGGACGATGATCAACACAATCGCGACTACGGCTAATCTCTCCAAAACGAAGTGGCTTGACCCCAAAAATGCCCTGTTACCTTTGAAAAGGTCGGTGAAGGGAATAATGGCCACGGCGGGCGGCATAAGGGCCAGTATGACAAAGCCCTTCCAGAGCTCCCTGTCATGTATGACAAGTGAACTTATCCCAAGAATAAAGCCGGCAAGGATACCGTAACTCATTACGATCCCGAAGACCGCCGGTATTATGAGGGATCGTGGAGAACGGAAGAGGTTTCCGGGAATCCCCATCGTTGAGATGGTCATCACCAGGGCAAGGGCAGGGAGAGTCAGATGTCTGCTCTATGTGCTGGCCTGGGGGAGAAACAGACCCGTCACCAACGCAAGAAAAAGGATGAAATCCCGATTTTGCAATAACTTTGCAATAACCTTGTGATCTTTTTCACCACGTCTCTTCTATCTTTTTCACACCAATTAAAAAAGGCTGATTGATAGCTATTTATAAAGACTTGCTTTTCTTTTGTTCTGAGTATAGTTAATTGCCCCATGCGTGTCAAGCAGAGAGGGGGAATCCCTTTTTTGACAAATGGACTGAGAACCATTAGTTTACAAGAAAGAAAACGAAGGAATAAGAGGTCCCATGTATGACAGGAAATGATTGTAAGGCCCATATCGAGAAGCTCAAACAGTGTTCTTTTGATATAGGAATGTATCGACCGCCGAGCGAGGGGGGAAGCCTTTCCCTGCTCCTTCGGTTTACCCGGAACTGTCCCTGGAACAAATGCACCTTTTGCGAGATGTACAAGGGAGAAAAATTTGTCTACCGGTCGGTCGAGGAGATAAAGGCCGATATCGACTCGGTAAGGGCAATTATTGATGAGATAACCGCAATCTCGCGGAAACTGGGTTATGGGGGGCGAATAAACAGGGATGTGGCGATGACCATCCTGCAGGCCGATCCGTCATTCTACTCCAACCACTGTTTTATTTCTGTCTTTGACTGGCTCTCTTCGGGGGGTCGTACAGCCTTCATCCAGGACGCGAACAGCCTGATCATGCGGCCGCCGGAATTTGTGGAGGTCCTGAAATACCTCAGGGAGAAACTTCCCACGCTGACGAGGGTGACCACCTATGCCCGGTCAAAAACACTTGCCCAAAGGAAGCCCGGGGAGTTGAAAGAGATCTGCGAGGCCGGGCTGACCCGGCTCCATGTGGGGCTCGAAACGGGAGACGAGGAATTGTTACAAATAGTCCGAAAGGGTGTTACGAGTGAAGAGCAGATCGAGGGCGGAAGAAAGGCCATGGAGGCGGGCTTTCAGCTCTCGGAGTACTGGATGCCTGACCTGGGTGGACGGGAACGGTGGCGGCAGCACGCGGAGAATACCGCCCGTGTCCTTACGAAAATCAATCCCCACTATATCCGTTCGCGGCCCTTTGTGCCGAGGGTGGGCACCCCCATTTATGAAGAATATGAGCGGGAGAATCTGCATCTCTCATCCCCTCATGAGCGGCTCGAAGAGGTGCAGCTGATGATTCAGGGACTTGATGTCACCTCCCGGGTCTGTTTCGACCACGCGATGAACTCCTGGCTCGACAGGAGAGGCGGTCTGCTCTTTAGACAGGATTATGAGGGATACAAATTCCCCGATGAAAAACCACTCCTTCTGGAGAGGATTCAAGAGGGCCTGGACGTTGATGAGTCAATGCATATGCATGTAAGGGATGTTATCGGGATACGGTCTCTCTGAGAGGAGCTTGATACATGAAGATTGTCGGCATCGTCTGCAGCCCGCGCAAGGGCGGAAATACCGAGATACTGGTCACTGAGGCCCTCGATGCGGCCCGTGAGGCGGGGAGTGAAACGGAGCTGATCCTGGTGGCGGACAGGAAGATCGCCCCCTGTGACGGATGCAGCGCCTGTTCCAAGAGCGGTACCTGTTGGATCGAAGATGATATGCAGGATATTTACCGCAGTCTCGAGGAGGCCGATGGAATCATCTTCGGGACCCCATCATATTTCAACAACGTTAGCGCCCAGGCAAAGGCCGTTATGGACCGAACCTATGTCTCCCTGCTCCATGGGAAATTGCGCGGAAAGGTGGCCGCGGCCATCGTCGCCGCTAGAAGAATCGGAGGGGGACAGATTCTCAGTCTTTTCTATAGTTACTTTGCGGTTCAGGGGATGATGATCGCCGGTGGTGGGATCGGCTACGGACAGGAGAAGGGAGATGTCCGGCAGGGACCCGGCGGGTCCCCGGTCTTCACCGCCATCGAAGAGGCGCAAGCCCTCGGCAGACGGGTTGTGAAGACTATCCGGAAGATCTCATAGCCCGATCAATCCTCATTGAAGTCGCGAAAAGATCAGTTGCCTCGCAGGTAACCGGGGAGGGCATCCTCCTCCATCCCCTGAAAACTGCAGAGAATGGGACAGGTCTTACAAAGAGGCTTTACCCCGGGCAGCGACGGTTCCCCCTTGATCCCTTCTATATAGTCGCAGCATTGATTTACCTCTTTCTCATCCCCCTCGATAATTATGGTCACGGCCCCTTCGGCACCACCGTATCCGCCCGAGGCGAAATGGACGGTCTCCACGTCAAAGAGGGTTTCCAAGGCGTCCAGTTCGGTATAGGCCATGCCGTCGGTAACGCACACCATGCCGACCGGGACACCTATGCTTCGTCCGATAGTGTGCAGTCCTCCCATTCGGGATGCCTCCTCGACGGACAGAATCATCTTTTCGAGACCCACGGGGTAGATAATCGTCGCGCCCCGGGCCTTCATGGGCAGGTAAAATTGACCCATGGTTCCCCCCGTGGGGCTTGCCATGACGATACCGACATGCCCCTCATTATCAACGGCATTGGCCCCTTTCAGGAGGATATCCCCCGGCCCCAGCTTGTCGATGACGGTGGACGGGTCTATATCCAGCCGCTTATTTTTGTGAAAGGTGACCGGTTGCATGCGAACGCCCTGAACGAGCGCGCAGGTAATCCCCCTGATGATCTGCCCAACAGCGTACTTTTCCTTCTCCAGTGGTTCTCCCAGTAATTCCTCTGCGATATACCCGTTTGTCGATCCCCGTCCCACGAGCAGATAGCCCTCTTCCTTGGCCTGCCTGATCTCGGGCATCGATACGATACCCCTGGCGATCAGGCGCTTTGATTCAGCCGGTGTTAAGGTAAATAATGCCTCCATAGCATATCCTCCTTTTCTATCGTTACTTGCACGAACTCTGCATGGGCAGAGTTCCACCTTGTGTGTACGCACCTGTAAAGTTGGTATGATGCCACAGATCAGTGCCCGTGAAAAGAGATCTTTTACATCGATTCAGGTTTGCCACATGTGTAGCCTTTGGCCAAAACCATGCATGATCTTCTTGCAAAGGTGTCGGGAACGGGTTAAGAGAACCTATAGTCGGTACGGGAGGTCTCTCTGATGAAGCTCATACTGGTACGTCATGGTCAAACATTATGGAATCGCGAGAAACGGGCGCAGGGGGTGAGTGATATCGAGCTCAGCAACCGCGGAAGGGCCCAGGCGGACAGCCTCGCGCAGTCATTACAGACGGAAAGGATCGATGCAATCGTATCGAGTCCTCTGAAACGAGCCCTGCAAACGGCTGAGGCGATCAACCGTTTTCACCACCTCCCGATCGAACCCGAAGAGGATCTGATGGAACTCGATATGGGTGATTTTGAAGGTATTGTCTTTCGGGAGATGATGAAAAATCATGAGGGCTTTTTGAAGCGATGGGCAGAAGATCCGGCCTCCGTCGTCATGCCGGGGGGTGAATCTCTTACCCAACTTCAAGCGCGGGTCTGGGGCGTCGTCGAGCGGATTATCGTGAAATCGGGTACGACCCTCCTCGCGGCACATAACTTCACCATAATGACCATTCTCTGCAGGATTAAAGGGATGGATCTGTCTCATATCAGAGAGGTTCACGTGGATGTGGCTTCGAAGACATTTGTGGAGTTCAAAAACGGCCGGGGGAATGTCATTCTCTTCAATGATATCGGCCACCTGGACGGTTGTGAAAATGTTATCGACTAGGAAAAATATCGACTCGAATGTACACTGAATGGAGAGGGGCGGGGTGTACCTCCCTTCGTCGAACCACTCCTATGCTTGAAGCCCGCTCAGTAGGCCGGGATGGACTTCCCCACCGTATTCTGATACTATTCACACAATGTGTGACTATTCCTTCATCGAACAACCCACTGCCGATGAGATCGGTCAGATAACGGATCTCTACCGGGGCGAAGACTGGTGGAAACAGGAAGGGGATAATCCCAAAATGATCAGGCTGATCATCTCGGGGAGTCACTGCTTTCTGGTCGTACGTCACGAGGGCCGTATCATCGGCATGGGGAGGGCCATCGGTGACGGCGCCAGTGATGCCTACATTCAGGATGTGACGGTGATGGATTCGTTCCGTGGAAAGGGAATCGGGACCCGGATCGTGGAGACATTGATCGACCGACTTGAACGGGACGCGATACACTGGATCGGACTCATCGCGGAAAGGGGCTCCCACCCATTCTATGAACGTCTCGGCTTTTCCATCATGGAACGGGCAACCCCCATGTTAAGGGCGAAGAGATGAATTTCAGAGAGCTTATACCTTCCGATTATGCGTCGCTCAACCCCTTCTTTGTCAACCAGAGATATGCCCTCTGCCCCTATTCCCTCTCATCCATCATCGTATGGACAAATGAGGTCTATCAGCCCTACGGAGCTGTCCAGGGTGACAGCCTCATTATCCACGCCAACTTCACGAGGCACAAGGAGAGATCTCATCTGATTCTGCCCATTTCACCCGGCAGGGAGCACACCCCCGAAGAACTCGCCGAGATCTCCCGCCAAGCGGGGTACGGTGTCTACGGGTTTGTTCCCGAGGATTACCTGAAGGGGCACGCTGAGAACGGGCTGGAGAAGCTCTTCGTCATTGAGCGGCAGGAGGGATATGATGACTACGTGTACCGGACCGAAAACCTGGCAAAATTGGCAGGGGGAAGATACTCGAAAAAACGCAACCTCATCAAACAGTTTGAACGAGATTATTCTGAGAAGGCGGGGAATCTCATTATAAGGGCCATATCACCACAAGACGTGCCCGTGTGCCTGGAGTTTCTGGAGAAGTGGTGCGAAGAACGGGACTGCGGTGTGGACAGGGACGAAGATCTCGCCTGCGAGTGGAACGCCGCCAGAAACGCCCTGAAAAATATTGATACCCTGGGGTTCAGAGGTATTGTGCTCTCAATTGATGGAGCGGTGCAGGCCTTTGGGATCGCTTCGCAGCTTACGGAAACGATGAGCGCACTTCACTTTCAGAAGGCCTCGCCACACTTTAAGGGTCTCTATCAATTTTTCGACCGGGAGTGCGCGCGAAGGCTTTTCCCGGAGCTGGAATACATCAATAAGGAAAGCGATATGGGTGTGCCGGGGCTGATTCAGGCGAAACGTTCCTACCATCCGGCGATGATGGTACAATCCTACAAACTGAGGCTCAAACAGTAGTCTGCGGACAGTTCCTGTGCGAATGGAAAGATTGAGACGGAGGGGACGATCATGACACTCGGCGATTATTTTGAAAAGACGACCGGTACCGGCGTTCTTGCCACAGCCGATTCATCGGGAAAGGTAAACGCCGCGATATACGGCAGGCCCCACTTCATCAATGACCAGACCATTGCCTTTATTATGGCCGATCGCCTGACCCATGCCAACATTCAGACAAATGACAGTGCCGTCTATCTCTTCAGGGAGTCGGGCGACCGGTACGTGGGGAGGCGTCTCTATTTGACCAGGACCGGGGAAACAGACAAACCGAAGCTGATAGATGAGATCAGGGAACGACCCCACCACGATGATCGTCCGAGAGATTCCCATGATAAGAAATACCTGGTGTACTTTCACATCGACCGTGTTCTTCCGCTGATCGGGGATACGATCAAATAGATACGAGTCATACGCGAAACAACGAATCGCCGTGCGAGGATTGTTCTGCATCTCCAGATACCTGAAAGACGAAGATCACATCTGTATGAATAACAGAACTACTCTTACTGCCCGCCAGATGGCCGCATTCCGCACAACAGTCTATGGCTATTACGAGAGGCACGGCCGGAGCTTCCCTTGGCGGGAGACCGCCGATCCCTACCGAATCCTCGTCTCGGAGGTTATGCTTCAGCAGACACAGGCGCCCCGCGTTCTTCTGAAATACGAGAGGTTTCTTCACCTCTTTCCCAATGTCGCGACCCTTGCCGCTGCGTCTCTCCACGATGTCCTCGGTGCCTGGCAGGGATTGGGATACAATCGTCGTGCCCTAGCCCTGAAACAGTCGGCACAGCAAATCGTTGCCCTCCATGGTGGTATCGTTCCTCGGGACGAGGAGTCCCTCGTCTCGCTCCCTGGAATCGGCCCCGCCACGGCCCGCGCAGTCCGGGCCTTCGCATTCAACGAACCGGTGATTCTGATTGAGACAAATATCCGTGCCGTTTTCATCCACCACTTTTTCCCTCAGGAAGAAACCGTCGCCGATTCAAATCTTCGTCCGCTGATAGAGAAGACCCTTGACCAAAAGGAACCGGGGCGATGGTACAATGCCCTGATGGATTACGGAACCTTTCTGAAAAAGGCCCACGCCAATCCCGCACGGAGGAGTTCTCATCACCAAAGGCAATCACTCTTCGAGGGTTCTGTTCGCCAGGTACGGGGGGCGATCCTCAGGCTCATCCTGGAAAAAGTTCAACTATCCGAGCCCGCCCTCATTGAAACGCTTCCCTTTG
>JAFCZZ010000079.1 GCA_019314085.1 Deltaproteobacteria bacterium
TACGGATATCGCGACGGAATTCATCAATATGATCACGGCGCAGAGAGCCTATCAGGCCAGCGCGAAGATCGTTACCGTAACGGACCAGATGATGGCCGAACTGATGAACATCAAGAGATAAATGTCAAATTTCTGACGACTCGTCAAAATTCTTTTCCTGCTACGTGGGGCGGCCGGCACTTTGCGTCGCCCCCCCTCCTCTCTCTTGTCTCGTTCCCCGGGTTTCTGCTCCTCGATAGCGGTCGGGGAACGAAGCTCTCAGGGACCGCACGGCCCTGTCATGCCCGCTGAGAGCGGGATTTCTTCCCGCGTATGCGCCCCGGGTGCGCCTGTGACCTGACTGTGAATTTTTGGCACATTCCTTGCTCCTCCAAGAACCTGCCATGGATATATCAACTATTTTAGGAATCATCTTCGGATTTGGGCTTGTGATCGCCGCTATGGCTTCAGGGGGTGGCCTGTCTGCGTTCGTCAATATGCCCTCCATTATGATTGTCCTGGGTGGAACGATCGGTGCCGTGCTTATCAACTATCCCCTGGCGGATATACTCGGGGTGTCGAAGATAGCAAAGAATGTGTTTTTCCAGAAGGAGCTGAAGACGGATACGACCATCAAGACACTGGTTGAGATGTCGAGGATCGCCCGGCGTGACGGGATACTGGCCTTGGAGAACAAGCTGGAAGACATCAAGGATCCCTTCTTTACCAAGGGGGTGATGCTGATGATAGATGGTGTCTAACCGGCCGCCCTGTCCAGGATTCTTCACACGGAGCTTGAATACGTTGAAGAGAGACACCGGATGGGGGCGGAGATATTCATGACCATGGGGAATTTCGCGCCGGCGATGGGGATGATGGGGACCCTGATCGGACTGGTGAAGATGCTGATGCAGATGGATGATCCGTCTGCCATAGGGCCGGCCATGGCCGTTGCGCTCCTGACGACCTTCTACGGCGTCATCCTGGCAAATCTGATTTTCCTGCCGGCCGCGGGCAAGCTGAAGACGCGAAGCGCCGCTGAACTGACCGTGAAGGAGTTGATCATAAACGGCATCCTGTCCGTTCAGTCCGGCGACAACCCGAGAATATTGGAGGAAAAACTTCACTCGTTTGTATCACCGGATGAGAGGAAAACCGCGTTCTAGAGATGGAAGAGGAACCGAGAAAAAAAAGCCCGGAAGGAGAGCTCCCTGTTGCCGGATGGCAGACGATATACTGCTCTCTTGCGCTGATCCTGGTTGCCTTCTTTGCCATGCTTGTCTCCTATTCAACCCTCACTGAGGAGAAGATATCGATCTTCAAAAAGGGACACGAGGTGATCGAGATGGGCGACAGGCCCGTCGGGGGTGAGGATATGCTGATGATTTCAGCGGATGGCCCGGGAGGTCTTGATGGAACGGTCGTAGTGGCCGTCAGATCTCTGGGGCGATACCTCAAGGATATCGGCTTGGGTAAATTTGTCCACCTGGAAGAGATCGAGAGGGGCTTTAAGGCCACCTTTGAAAGTCATGTGCTGTTTCCGTCGGGGGTGGCCGTGATCAATACAGAGGCGTACCCCAGCCTCGATGAGATGATAAAGATAGCGAAGAACGATATGTTTTCTGTACGGGTGGAGGGCCATGCGGACAATGTTCCGATACACACCCCCCGGTTTCCCTCGAACTGGGAGCTGTCAACGACCCGGGCGGTCAATGTCCTGCGGTATCTCCTTGATAAGGGGAACCTTCCCGCAGAAAAGTTGTCCGCGGTGGGCCTCGGCCAGTATCACCCCGTCGAATCGAATGATACCCCCGAAGCCAGACAGAAAAACCGGAGGGTTGAATTCTATTTTGAACTGCCGGAAGGACAATCGGGTTAACCGTAATGGCGATAGGACGAAAAAAACCGGAAGATCAGGGAGGGAAGTGGCTCTTAACCTTCAACGATATGGTAACGCTGCTGCTCACTTTCTTTGTCTTGATCCTTTCACTCTCAAAACTTGACGCCCCGAAGGTGATGAAGGCGACATATTCCATACGGGCCATATTCAATATGGCGGAACGTGGCGAGCAAGCGGACGTGCAGGTCTTTGCCCCCTTTGTTGTTCCCATGGGGAGCAGGGATCTGAAATTCGAGAGGGAAAAGAAGGAATTGGCCGAGCGTATCAACAAGGTGGCACAGGCGGTTGCAAAGACAATCGGAGGAGGTGCCGTTGTCGTCCCGGGGGAAGGATTGCTTTCCTGGAAGAGTATTATGGATGCACGGGTGGTAGAGGGAGGGGTCTCCGTCGCCTTGGGGGAGAAGCTGCTCTTCGAGACGGGAAACGCCGAGATTGAAGAGAGGAATCAGCCAGCCCTGAAGATCCTCTGCTCTATTCTTCAGGAAATCGACTGCCAGATACGGGTAGAGGGGAATACGGATGAAGTTCCCATCAGTAACGAACAATTTCCGTCCAACTGGGAACTTTCAGTGGGACGGGCCGTCAGTGTTGTCAAATATTTTATCTCCGAAGGTTTCATTCCTCCGGAGAGGCTCTCCGCGGCGGGGTATGCGGACTCGAGACCGCGCTTTCCGGCTGTGAACGACCGAAACAGAGAGCTTAACAGGAGGGTAGAGGTCCTTTTGATGTTAAACAGGGATGAAGAAGGAGGGCGTGGTAATGGCTGAAGAAGAAAAAGAAAAAGAACAGGAAGAACAAGAGGCGAAGAAAGGCAAGGGGTCCATCGTCAAGTGGATTATCGTGGCCGTTGCGGTAGTAGTCCTCGGGGCCGGAGGGTTCGCGGGATGGTATTACTATACCTCCGGTTCGGACAAGGAAGGCGGGGGACAGGATGAAGAGGTTGTCCAGACACCCGGCATCTGGTCCCTGGGTTCCTTGGTCGTTAATCTGATGGACGATAACGGTGAACGATACCTGAAGACGACGATCCAGATCGAGGTATCCAGCCAGGAGTGTGTGGAGGAACTGGTTCTGCTGAAACCAAAGGTTGTGGACAGTATTCTGGTTCTCCTCTCATCCAAAAACTATAAAGAGATAGCGGGTTTTGAGGGAAAACAGGGTCTCAGAGACGAGATCGCCGTGCGTCTGAATCGGTATCTGGCAAAGGGAGAGGTCAGGAGAATCTACTTTACCGAGTTTCTCATACAGTAGAGGAACCGGCTCCTGTGTTGCTGAATGTTCAACGAAAGTTGAAGAATTAATAGATCGAGAGGTTACAGATGTCCCAGGTATTGTCACAGGAAGAGGTAGATGTGCTCTTAAAGGGGGTATCGGACGGTGAGATTGAGACGGAGCAGGAGAATGTACGCGATCCGTCAGGGGTCCAGCAATACGATCTAACCGGTCAGGATCGAGT
Source organism: Deltaproteobacteria bacterium (assembly GCA_019314085.1). The sequence goes on from JAFCZZ010000079.1 coordinate 3,336, forward strand.
CATAGATCAAAGGATGCCGACCCTGGAGATGGCAACCGAAAAATTCACCAGGATATTCAGGACAACGCTTTCATCCCTGTTAAAGAAGATTGTTACTACAAGCGGCGTATCGGTGAGTGTGATCAAGTATGGGAACTTTATAAAAGCAATTCCGGTACCTGCAAGTCTTCATATCTTTCAGATGAAACCGCTGGGCGGCAGCGCAGTTCTGGTTATCGAGCCGCAGGTCGCCTTTACGCTGGTTGATCTCATCTTCGGAGGATCCGGACGGGAGGCATATAAGGTTGAGGGGAGGGATTTTACCCTCATAGAGAATAATCTCATAAAGAGGGTTGCATTGAGCGCCCTGTCCGATTTTGAAAAGGTATGGGAGGATATCATAGAGATTGAGACCGTCTATCAGCGGTCGGAGACCAATCCTCAATTTGCACAGATTGTGATGTCTTCCGATGTTGTCGTTGTGATGCAGTTTGAGATCGACATGGGGTTTTCTTCGGGTGAAATGTCGTTTTGTATACCCTATTCGTCCATAGAACCGTTTAGGAACAAGCTGCAGGTTAACTATCAGACAGAGACGCTTGAGGTTGACAAAAAATGGGCGGACAGGTTTGCCGAGAGGCTCCAAACGTCAAAGGTACAAAGGTAACCCTGAACGTTGAACTGGGGAAGGCGGAGCTGAGCGGACGGGAAGTTATCAACCTGAAGAGGGGGGACGTGATCCCCTTGGAGCAACATTACAGCAGCAGTCTGAATGTGTATGTGGAAGATGTTCTCAAGTTTAAGGGCCAGCCGGGGAGCTATAAGGGCAGCCAGGCGGTGGAGATAGTCGAATTTATTGAAGGGAAAGGGGTGCATTCACATGGGACAGGATGAGATGGAGGAAGAAGTAAAAGAGACGAAAGTGGAAGAAGAGGCTGGCGTGGACGGTGTCCAGGCCGAAGCGGAGGGGGAAACAAAAGAGCCGCAGGAAGATGGTGCGGCTGGCGCGGACGATGCCCAGGCCGAAGCGGCGGAGGCGGAGCAAGAGACACAGATGGATGAAGAGATCGGCTGGGACGATGTCCAGGAAGAAATGGTTGCAGGGGCAAACCCGCCCCCGGAGCGAGAAGTCAGCGGTGTCAGTTTCAAGGAGATGCAACCGAGTGAAGTGGGTGAGTCGCTGCTGGATATAGATTTTATCCTGGATATTCCCCTTACCGTATCTGTTGAACTGGGCAGGGGAAAGATGATGATAAGCGAACTGCTTAAATTGGGGCGAGGTTCGATTGTTGAACTGACGAAACTTGCAGGAGAACCGATGGATGTCTTTGTCAATAACCGGTTGATTGCCATGGGTGAAGTGGTTGTGGCCAATGAGAAGTTCGGGATCAGGTTGACGGATGTTGTCCCCCACGCCGAGAGAATTGATAAGCTGAAATAGGTATCGGAAAAAACTATGAATTCACCGGAACTGTTTTCTTCTCTTCTGAAAATCGGATCGGCCCTTGCCGTTACGGTGGGGGTCCTGATTGTGACCGCATACCTGTTCAAGAAGGCCACGAGAAGGGGAGGGGGAGAAGTCGATAACAGGGAATTGATACGCATTTTGTCTTCTCGGTACCTGGGACCCAAAAGCAGCATCATGCTTGTTGATGTGTTGGGGCAGGTTATGGTGGTCGGCCTTTCGAGCGGCACGATATCTCTGCTCACGGAGATTATGGATCCCGAGGCACTGGAACACCTGAAGAATATCCGTGGGCAGAAAGGTAAAGGCGCCTCTTTTTCCGATTATTTAAAGGGTTATTTGAAGAGGCCACGCATTGATTCCTGACAGGTTAGAAAAAGACAAGAATATGAGCCGCTTGTTTGCGCCCGGGAGTCATGAATCGGGACGTGCCTTCAGGAGATGGAAATATCTTGTCTTCGGCGCCCTGGTGCTCTCCGTGATTCTTCTCCTTGCGGCCTCTTCGTGGGGGGAACCATTCTCTATCCCTTCGATACAGCTGAATGTAGGAGATGGTACAGATGAACCCGGCAAGGTAGCGGTTGCTCTACAACTGCTGCTTCTCCTGACGGTACTCTCTCTTGCACCCGCAATACTGATAATGCTGACCTCGTTCACCCGGATTGTTGTTGTCCTCTCCCTTCTCAGGCATGCCCTGGGAACACAGCAGATGCCCGCAAACCAGATTATCGTCGGCCTGGCTCTCTTCCTGACCTTCTTTATCATGACCCCCGTCTGGAATACGGTGAATTCACAGGCGCTGCAGCCGTATTTGCAGGAAGAGATATCGGCCGAGAAGGCCTTCGCACTGGGGAAGGGGGGAGAGACCCCGGAACCCCGATGAGATCAAGCTTCCCGTCCTGATACCCGCCTTTGTGATCAGTGAACTGAAGACGGCCTTTCAGATCGGGTTCATGATCTATCTGACCTTTTTGATACTGGAATTGGTCATTGCGAGTGTGCTGCTGTCAATGGGAATGATGATGCTTCCACCTATCATGATAAGCCTGCCCTTCAAGCTTCTCCTCTTTGTGCTGGTCGACGGGTGGAATCTCATAGTCGGTTCACTGGTTCAAAGTTTTGGTTCGTAAGGTAGAAATTATTTTCTGCGTTTTTCCGGCAGAAAATACCTTCGTTGACGCACGTATTTCGTTTATCGGGGTTAGGAGGGGAGAAACAGATGTCGATTGATCTGGTTATCGGGCTTATGGCGGAAGCCGTAAAGGTTACCTTGCTGCTTGCAGCCCCTATGCTCATCGTCGGTCTTGTCGTGGGCCTGATTGTCAGCATCTTTCAGGCGGTAACCCAGATTCAGGAAATGACGCTGACATTTGTCCCCAAGATAGTTGCCGTCATGGTGGCCCTTATCATAGCACTCCCCTGGATGCTCAATCTTATCGTTACGTATACCCAGAAACTCTTTCACACCATACCGATGTATATACGATAAAGGGCCGGGGATCAGATGAATATTCCGGACATAACCGCAGAACAGATCGAGATCTTCATCCTTGTGCTTCTGAGGGTGAGCGCAATCGTGGTGACCATACCCATCTTTGGAAGCGCCTCAGCCCCCGTCAGGGTAAAGGCGGGACTGTCTCTGGCGATAGCCTTTCTCCTCGTTCCCTTTGTCGAAATGGATGCCCCGCCGCCTGAGGTCCTGCCGCTGGCCGTACGGATGGTCGGAGAGGTTATGATCGGGGTCATTATAGGCTTCGCAGGCAGACTGGTCTTTGCAGGGGTGCAGTTGGCGGGACAGCTTGCGGGTTTTCAGATGGGTTTCGCCATCGTCAATGTATTCGATCCCATAACCAGCTCCCAGGTATCGATTATAGCACAATTTCAGTACCTGTTTGCCGTACTGGTATTCCTTGCCGTTGACGGCCACCACATCTTCCTGTCTGCTATTGCCGAGAGCTACCGGATTGTCTCTCCCCTCGATTTTCACTTCTCGGCTCAATTGGCGCAGGAGATTGCCGAACTCGCAAAGTCTGTCTTCGTCATTGCGATCAAGGCAGCCGCCCCGGCCATTACTGCGCTCCTGATGATAGATATCGGATTTGGGCTGATTGCCCGGACCGTTCCCCAGCTGAATATTCTGATCGTTGGTTTTCCGGTGAAGATAGCGGTAGGACTTATCGGTATCGGGCTAGCACTCCCCCTTGTCGCACGGATGATGAGCAGAATCTTTCTCGGTTTTGGAAGCAATCTGCATGACCTTCTGCGCCTGATGTGATGATTTTTTGACACGACCGTCAGCGGATAGACGGGCGGTCTGACCTGAACGGGGCTTTTGAATATGGCCGAACAGAATAAGGATCAGGAAAAAACCGAACGAGCTACTCCTAAAAAGCGGGAAGATGCTCGGAAAAAGGGGCAGGTTGCAAAAAGCCGTGAGGCCTCGTCTGCGGCGGTCCTGCTGGCCGGTCTGGCCTTTTTCTGGTTTGGTTCCGCGGGCATGGTTGAGAAGTTGATGGCACTCACCCGGTGGTCGCTGACCCAATCCGCCCGGTTCAACGTTGATCATACCAATATTCTGGCCCTCTCAGTCGATCTCGTATACAGGGTTTTTGTCCTGATTTCCCCCCTCCTCCTGGCGGCGCTCCTCATGGGCCTGCTGGTCAACTACCTCCAGGTCGGGTTCGTTCTCTCCGCGGAATCGGTGCAGCCGAAATTTTCAAAGATCGATCCGCTCAAGGGATTTGGACGGCTGTTTTCCCTCAAGTCTCTGGTGGAACTGGTGAAAAATATCTTTAAGATTTTCGTAGTCGGTTTTGCCGTTTATATCATCCTCAGAGGGGAAATAGATAGATTTGTGCTGCTGGTGGACCAGAGCGCGGGGGGAATAATGATGTACATCGGCGGCGTTGCATTCAAGATCGTTCTCAGTGTCTGCCTGGTTCTGATAGTCCTGGCAGTGCTCGATTATGCTTACCAGAAGTGGGAATTTGAAAAAGATATGAGGATGACAAAGCAGGAGATAAAGGATGAATCCAAGCAGTCAGAGGGGGATCCTCTCATCAAGGCGCGGATACGGCGTCTCCAGAGGGATGCGGCCAGAAAGAGAATGATGGCAAGTGTTCCCAAGGCGGATGTGGTTATCACCAACCCGACCCATCTTGCCGTGGCGCTTGTGTATGACCAGACACGCATGTCCGCGCCGAAGGTGGTTGCGAAGGGCGCGGGCTTCATCGCTGAGCATATCAGAGAGATTGCCAGAAAAAATAATGTTTCCATCGTTGAAAACAAGCCGCTGGCACAGGTATTGTATAAGAAAGTGGATGTGGATGATTTGATACCGGCAAATCTGTACCGGGCGGTTGCCGAGGTCCTGGCATTTGTTTACGGTATGAAGAGGAAACAAGGATAAGAGATGGCGAGTTCGAACACTGACATCAGCAGATTTACAGACCTGTTCAGAGGCAGCGGCACGGCGATGGCCGCAGGGATAGCCAGTATCCTTCTTATCATGATGATACCCCTCCCCCCCTTCGTTCTCGATATTCTCCTTTCCATCAGCATTACGTTTGCCCTGATTATACTGCTGGTTTCCGTTTACGTGCCGCGGCCCCTCGATTTTTCCGTCTTTCCATCGGTCCTCCTGATTGCGACGCTCCTTCGCCTCTCTCTCAATGTGGCCTCCACGCGTCTTATCCTTCTCCACGGCAATGAGGGCACGGGGGCGGCAGGGCAGGTCATCCATGCCTTCGGCGCCTTCGTGGTGGGCGGCAACTATGTGGTGGGGTTTATCGTCTTTCTGGTGCTCGTCCTGATCAACTTCGTTGTGATAACCAAAGGCGCCACGAGGATAGCCGAGGTGGCGGCGCGTTTCACCCTGGATGCGATGCCCGGGAAACAGATGAGCATCGATGCCGATCTCAATGCGGGACTGATCAGTGACACAGAGGCGAGGAAGCGGAGGCAGGAGATCGGGCTGGAGGCGAATTTTTACGGCGGGGAATCGTTATCACCATAACAAATATTCTCGGTGGTCTGATTGTCGGCGTGCTGCAGTTGGGGATGCCGGTGGGGGACGCCGCTCACGCCTATACCCTTCTTACCGTGGGGGATGGACTGGTAACACAGGTTCCGGCACTGATCGTATCGACCGCAGCCGGCATGCTGATCTCCCGGTCTACGGCCTCCTCCGATTTGAGCAAGGATGTGGCGAGACAGATCTTTCTCCAGCCGAAGGTCATTGCCTCGGCCTCTGCCATCCTTTTGATATTCGGACTTATCCCTGGGATGCCGAAGGTGCCTTTTCTTCTCCTCGCCCTCCTTTCGGGGGTTGCCGCGTACCGGACGCTCAAGACGTCGCGAAAGGCCGAAGAGGAACGGGTGGAGGAAGAACCGGCGGCGGAGTCGGCGGCGGAGTCGTTAGAGACCCTCCTGCCCCTCGATTCCCTTGAACTGGAGATGGGATACAGCCTGGTGCCCCTCGTTGATGCGGGGCAGGGAGGGGAATTGCTCAAGAGGATAAAGGTTCTGAGACGGCAGATGGCCGTTGAAATGGGTTTTATTATGCCCCCCATACATATACGGGACAACCTGCAGATAAAACCCGGTGAATATGTGGTGAAGCTGAAGGGGGTTGAGGTGGCCCGGGGTGAGATACAGATGGGTCATTATCTGGCGATAACCGCAGGGGATGAGGGGGCAACCATAGAGGGGATAGAGACAACGGAACCCTCCTTCGGCCTTCCCGCCGTTTGGATAGAGGGGAAGGAGAAAGAGGCCGTTCAGGCAAAGGGGTTTGTCGTTGTCGATCCGGCCACCGTTATTACGACCCATGTGACCGAACTGGTAAAGTCACATGCCGGCGAACTGCTGGGCAGGCAGGACGTTCAGTCTCTGCTGGACGGCCTGGCGAGAAGCCATCCCAAGGTTGTAGAGGAGATCGTTCCGAGTATCGTTTCACTCGGCATGCTCCAGAAGGTGCTCCAGAGGCTCCTGAGGGAGAGGGTTTCTATCCGCGACTTTCTTACGATACTGGAGACTGTGGCGGATTACGCACCCCTGACAAAGAACGTTGATTTATTAACCGGATATGTGAGGCAGGCACTGGCCAGGCTGATCACACGGGACTATCGCGACGTCGATGGTAACATAACCGTTATGATGGTTTCTCCCGATATTGAGAACAACATCGATAAATCGGTTCAGCATGCCGAACATGAATCATTTATTGTGGCTGAGCCTGTTCTGATCCAGAAAATAGTGAGCAACCTCGAGAAGTTTGTCAAAACCTTTGCCGAGAAAGGGCTGCCGCCGATTATTCTCTGTTCTCCCAATGTCCGGATATATTTAAGGAACATACTGGAAAAGTTTTTCCCCAGTATCGTTGTTCTCTCCCATAACGAGATTACCCGTGATGTAAACATCAAGTCTCTGGGCATGGTGGTGCTAAGCGATGCAGATTAAAAGATATGAAGCGGTGAGCACAAGCGAAGCCATGGAAAAGATCAAGACGGATCTTGGCCCGGATGCCGTCGTGCTTTCCACCAGAAGGCTGAGAGGGGGGATTGAGGTGGTTGCCGCCAGGGATACTCTCGATCTGGGGAGTGGAAACGGTGAGATGATGGGGTCCGATATGCTCACCCTCTTTAAAACGGAAATAGATCAGCTGAAGACCCTCATTCATGATTTCAGAAGGGAAGGAAATATCTATGCCGAGTTGGCAGAATTAAAGGAGAGCGTGGGTGCCCTCTTCGATGTCCTCGGGGTCCAGAGAAATGAAAGCATTCCGTCTTCCCTGTCAAAGGTCTATTACCACCTCATTTCGGTTGGCATATCGAAAGAGCGGGCCTGTGCATTAAGGGCCTGTGCATTAATAGAAGGGTTGAAGAACACCTGTTCCCCGGACGACTTGGAGAACTATCACCAGACCTTGGGTGTCGTTGAGGATGCAATACGGCGATCCATCACTCCTTCGTATAAGAGTCCGAAGAAAAAGAGGCTTTCCGCCTTTGTCGGCCCTGCCGGCGAAGGGAAGACAACGACCCTGGCCAAGGTGGCCGCCCGCTCCTTGCTCGGAGAGAAGTCCAGTGTGGGTGTCATAACGATGGACACCTATCGTATAGGTGCGGCCCAGCAACTGAAAATATACACCGATATCATGGATGTCCCCATGGAGGTTGCCTCTGAAAAGAAGGAGTTCGAGAGGGCCTTGAATGTACTCTCCGACAGGGATGTTATATTGATAGATACGCCCGGGAGGAGTCGTGATGATGAAGAGTATCTGTTGAGATTGAAGGAATGGTGCGGGACGGATCTTCCCCTGGAGATGAATCTTGTCTTGAGCATGACATCAAGCCAGGAGAATATGATGGATGCTGCATCCGGTTTTGGTAGTACCAATTATGACAATATCATTCTTACAAAACTCGATGACTCAAGAAAATTTGGTTCGATGTACAATGTTATTGACGCTGTCGGTAAACCGGTATCTTACATTGCCGACGGGCAGGATGTTCCCCGGGATTTAAAGGAAATGAATCCCGCACGACTTGCACGACTGATAGTTGAAAACAGGTTGAATTGATTATCAATACTTGCGTTTTTACGCAGGTATTAATGCCAGCGGCAAAGTCTGAGGGCTGAAAGCAGAAAGGATCAGGAGTGATTTCCCTGATCCGGATCCTTTCACCTTTAAACTTTTAGCCCCAAGGGAGGTAGGTTGAGTGGATCAGGCCGGAGCAATAAGAGAGAAAAGAAGAGACGGTATACAGTCCGTGATCAGACAAAAGAAGCGCCATAATGCCACCCGCGTCATCGCTGTTACCAGTGGCAAGGGGGGTGTTGGAAAGACGAATATAACGGCAAACTTTGCGTATCTTCTTTCGAAGATGGGAAAGAAGGCGTTACTGCTCGATGCAGATGCCGGACTGGCTAATATCGATGTGATCCTGGGGATTACCCCGGAATATAATCTGAGTCATGTCCTTCGAGGCGAGAAGACCCTGTCGGAGGCCATTGTCGAAGGCCCGGGAGGCATCAGAATCCTGCCATCGTCCTCGGGTATTCAGGAAATGGCCGAGTTGTCAAAAGGGCATAAACTTACCCTCATAGATGAACTGGATAGACTGGATGAGGATATTGATTTCATGCTGATCGATACCGCCGCAGGGATTGCCGGCAACGTCATGTATTTTAATATGGCAGCCAAGGAGATTATTGTGGTTGTCTCACCTGAACCGACGTCGCTGACGGATGCCTACGCCCTGATCAAGATACTTCATCAGGAGTACAGGACGCCTCGGTTTATGCTGCTCGTCAATATGGCTAAAGATTCAAGTGAGGCCAAGGGGGTGTACCTGAGACTGAGCAATGCGACAAATCATTTTCTTGGTCTTCCCATCGAGTATCTGGGGTACATCCCCCATGACCAGAATGTTTCAAAAGCGGTGAAGAGGCAGAAGCTGTTGGCAGAAAGTTTCTCCGATTCAAAGGCGACCAAAAGCATGGCAGAGATTGTTGAGAAGCTGTGCAGAAAGCGACCGGAAGGTTATGAGAGCGGAACCATTAAATTCTTTGACAGGTCCATCATGGGGAACAATGCCTGATAAAAAGGAACGTGAACGGCAGATCGTACAGTATGTTCCTCTCGTCAAGAATATCGTCGGGAGGATTGCCATGAGGCTTCCCGGGCACGTGGATAAAGACGATCTTATCAATGCCGGTATTATAGGATTGATGTCGGCCCTGGAAAAGTTTGATGAAACAAGAAATGTGCTCTTTGAGACATACGCGGGATTCCGGATCCGGGGGGCCATACTGGATGAGTTGAGATCAAGAGATGTTGTGTCCAGATCGGATAGAAACAAGGAGACACGGCTGGAGGAGGCGTTCGGGTCATTGCAAAGGGATCTCGGACGACATCCAACGGATGAGGAGGTTTCGGATCACCTCGACATATCGATGGACGAGTATCATAAACTTTTGAACGAAGCGAAGGGGGTCTCCATCTTGAGCAGTGATGATCTTCCTCCCGATTATTGTGAGGCGCATACCTGGTCCGATGTATTGGAAAAAATTGATGAGAATAATCCCTTCGCTCTTTTTTCCCGTAGTGAACTGAAAGAGACAGTAAAGGATGCCATAGAGGCCCTTCCCGAAAAAGAGGGACTGGTTCTGTCACTCTATTATTATGAAGAGTTGACATTGAAGGAGATAGGCCTGGTTCTTGAATTATCGGAGTCGAGAATTTCCCAGCTCCACTCCCAGGCGATACTGAGATTGAAGGGCAGTTTGAGAGAATTGAGCCATGACTCCGTCTAGCTACAGTGTTCCCAGTAGGTATTATAAGAAGGTGCTGATGGCCGCGTGCCTGTGCCTTGCACTCTGTGCGAGCGGCGGTGCATGGGGAAGATCTGCCGGCGATACCACCGTTCAGGAATCGCGGATCGGGGCGCAGGAGACCGGGATTGGTGATTTCGCAGGAAAGCATCCGCACGAGATTGTTTCTGCAGGAGAGAAGTTTGAGCGGTTTGACGATTTTATTATTCGTCTGAAGGATGACCATAAAAAGGACAGGATTCTGGTGTGCGGCATGGCTGTGCAACTGAATCGGGGAATGAGACTGCCGGAAGAGAGGACCCCGTTGCGGAAGATCATATATAAGATATTGAAAGGGCTGCCGGATGTGTCTGAAATACGGAAGGGGCTCAGAGAAGAGATCAAGGTCAGGCTGAATGCATTCATGGGCGGTGAAAGAATAAGAAATATATATTTTACGACATTTGTCGTATTGTAAAATCGGAAGAATGGTGCCAAGATCGGGAAAAATGAGAGGGGATATTTATGGTGCTCCAGCGTTGGGAGACAGGGGATAACAAATTTTTTTTTGAGGAACTGGAAAGAGAATTTGAATCGACCTTTGGAGAGCTTATACCTGGTATTATTCATGATTTTGCCAGTCCGTTAAATGGAATTCTGGGCCGGTCCGAGCTTTTAGGGCGGCGGGTGGAAAAGACCCTTGAACGCATTGCAGAAAATGACAACACGACGAACAGCGGTATCCTGGAGGACTGCAAAAAGATAGGTGGCGATGCCGGGTTGCTTGCGAGAGAAGCGGATCGTCTCTTCGACCTGTTCAATAGTGTGGCGGGGAAATTTCGTACGCTGAAGGATACCGCCGTGCAGGAGATCAATCTGTCCGAAATCGTGGAAGATGAGGTGGCATTCCTTTGGTTTTATCCGGACACCAAGCACGATGTTGAAAAAAACCTGACCCTGGAACGGGATATCCCCGTAGTAACGGGGGTCAGGGCCGATTATTCCATTGCCCTGTCGGCGATAATCAGGCACTCGATCGATTCGATGCAGGAGAGTGAGTCGAAGGAACTTGCTGTTACTACTGGGTATGATGACTCACATGTATATATCAGGATCGAGGATACGGGGACACCCATAGCCGAAGTTCAGAGAAAGAAAATGCTCGAACAGTGGGATGTGGCCACCGAACCCTCCCCTCAACTGAACGGACAGGGGGGATTTTGCTATGCGCTCTCTATCCTGAAGAAGTACGACGCCCTTCTTCAGATTGGGCATGAGGCGGGGTTTACCGTCACTTCGATACGGATACCGTATTAGGGATCAGAGTTCAGGGCTCAGGGCTCAGGGTTCAGGAATGGAAGAACATGCTGATCCCCGATCCCCGAAACCTGATCCCTATAGATGGTTAAAGATTGTGGCGGATTATGACGATAGAATAGGTAAAGGTTACTGTGATGTTCGACCTTTTTGATCCTTTGTGAAAAAAGGGGTACAGAAGGTATGAGATCGCTTGATGTACAGCAGGTGTTCTTACAGTCCAACTCGGTTGAGCGCGTCCAGCAGGTTCAACAGCAACAGGGCGACGCCCAGCAGAAACACTTCCAGGCCCAGCTGCTCGAAGAGAGAAGGGAACTGAGGGAAAAGGTAAAAAACTCCGAAGAATCTGAGCGCCTTATGATCAGGGAAGAAGAGGAGCGGGGAAAGCGGGAAGGGGCTCAAGGGGAAGGTGGGGCGAAGAAGCAAAAGAAGGAAAAGAAGGAAGGCATTTCCGATACCGGTGAGCCTGAGGGAAAAATAGATATAAGGGTGTAGCATGACCGTAGAATTCATGGCGGGGTTTCAGATCCTCGTCGATATAGCGCTGTTTCTTTCCATTGTATTTCTTATCTGGGCGGTAAGCAGAGAAAGGAAAAGGAGACCTCCGGAGGTAGATGCCCAGGCCTTCTCTGAATTCAAGAAATTGATTGAAGACTCCCGGAATTCTTCAGATCATCTTTTCCAGGCATTGGGTGAAGTCAAGAAGATCGCCGAGGACCTTGATGAAAAAGAGAGGCGATTGATGACCCTCGCAGGGGAGCCGAACACCGGCTCCAAGGGCCGAAAAACGGAGAGTGCGACCCGCGGGGAAAAGTACGAAGATGTCGTTAAAATGGCCGGTCAAGGTCTGGCCGAAAAGGAGATAGCCGATACACTTAATCTAACCGAAGGGGAGATATCCCTTATTTTAAATCTCCATCGGAAAAAGAATGAAAATCCTGCCCGCCGCACCAGTACCTCTTAAATCAGAGTCCCTGCTCCACATTCAAAAAAAGGCGGAATTTCTGCCCCCCCTTTCCGCTGGCGAGGTGGTGGAAGCTGAGGTCATAGAAAGCTCTCGCTCAGGGAAGGCACTTATTTTGCTGAAGGGCAACACCATTATGGCAGATACGAAACTGCCGTTTACAAAGGGCGACAGGATTGCGGTACGAGTGGCACAGCTGCATCCCGGGGTTATCCTTCGCACGGTTCATGGTGGAATATCGGAGAGGGCCGGGGTGATCGATTTTCTGAGATTGTACCGCTCAAACCCGAAAGCCCTCTCCCATCTTCTCATGGAGGGGGCAACCCGGTTCAGCCCCGAAAAACTGGGGGAACTTGCAGCTCATCTCGGGAAGGAGGATGCGAAGGATATACAGGATATATTCAAATCCCTGATATTTTCCAGGGAAAGTCTCAAAAATCCTCTCTTCTTCAAGGAGTACATCCACAGGCTCGGTTACCTGATGGAAAATAAGCTGGGGGAGGCGCTGAAAAGGAGACCCGGCAGAACGGTGCATCTCAGGGATGCCCTGCACACCCTGAAGGGACTCTTGACAAAGGTATCGGGCAGGCTTGCACCACTGATGAAGACCGGGGACCTCCCCGCGGCGGAAAGTCTCGCCGGATTTGTCCGTTCGTCCCTGCAGGCAATCGACTCTCACCAGGTGATCAATTACCTGTTTCAGGAATATGAAGGCAAGTACATGTTTCAGGTCCCTCTTCTCTTCCCGGGTAGCAGGGGCATGGCAGAGATATTTGTAAAATTCGGAGATCGTGATTCACAGGGCCGGGGGCGTTCTGGAGAGAAGAGTGTCCTGTTTTTGTTGCATATGGATGCCCTGGGTGACATTGTTGCCGAGGCGAAGATTCAGACGGGTAAGATACGCTGTGTATTAAAATGCAGGGATAAAGAGATCTGTAATTTCATGAAACCCTCTCTGGGGGAACTGGGGAAAAGGCTGGCCGCCCTGGGATATGACATTGAGTGTCTGGAGTGTGTGACACAGAGGGATGCCCCAGGGACACAGGATGAATACGGTGAATTTGAGAGCCTGTTTACCATGGAAGGAGTGGACCTTCTGGCGTGAAACGGGAAGATCACCCAAACCGGCTCATCCCCGTTTACTCACAGCAACGTCCCCCCATTCAGGGACGATACACCATGATATACGGTGGTATAGATAAAGAAACCGGGTATTTGTATGGATAAAGACAAGAGAGAGACAGTTGTTGCTGCTGCCATAGAGTATGACGGGGAAAGAGATCCTGCGCCGAGGGTTACCGCCAGAGGGAGGGGCGTCGCGGCCGAAAAGATTATAGGGCTCGCAAAAAAACATGGTGTGCCGATCAAGGAAGATCCCGCGCTGGCACAGATCCTGAGCCGGCTTGATATAGATGAACAGATTCCAACCGAGCTGTATAAGGCCGTTGCCGAAATACTGGGTTTTGTCTATTCACTCAATGAACGGTACCGGGGCACATGAGCCCCGAACTCCCCCGATTGGATCAGAGCGAGTCACATGGGCAAAAATTTCCTGATACGGCGACCCTCACTGACGCACCGATGGATTCGGACCGTCCCACAGGTGAAGCTGTTCGCATCTCCCTTTGCCGGGCATTGCAAAGGGCCGGTGGGCCTCAAGCCGGGAAAAGGGCGTGGAGCGATGCAGCAATCTCTGTATTTACGATTGTTTGAAGACTGATCACTGTCGGTTTGCGATGACATGTCCGGTGTTGCACACTCCCCTCTGCAAATCCGCCGCAGTTTTAGCTCATCTGTTTCCCCATTATGGCACGTAACTTGCGATACTTTACGTACGTACAAGAAAGGCGGACATGAAACATGATCAACGGCAGTGGTATCGAGGTAATGGTCAATGCGGCTACGAGACAGACTCGCCGGCTTGACAGTACCGTGCGCAATATTGCCAATGTCAACACCGCGGGTTTCAAGGCGGAGCAGATTCGTTTTCTCGAGGGAAGCACTGAAGAGAAATCGGCAACCACGATTGATTATTCCCAGGGAGCGAT
>JAFCZZ010000080.1 GCA_019314085.1 Deltaproteobacteria bacterium
TGATGTATACGGCACGCGTTCTTCAACGGTTATCCTTATCGATACAGGGGGAAATGTAAGATTCATCGAACGGTCATTCTCTTCAGGGACCGGCGGTCACGAAACGGCGCAGTTCGAATTCCGCGTACAGGCAGGGGCGGACACCTCCCCGCGTTGAGAAAATTTACTGTTTCAACGGGGGAATGATCTTAAAGACCTCCTGCGTGATCAGGTCGACAATCCCCTGAAGCCACGCCGTACCGAGGGCCTTGGTCTTTTTGTCAAGTGGATGAATGATTCGCACATAACCCCCTTCTTTCCATAGTTCTTTCCGCTTTCCCCAACTATGAATTTTTAAACGAACAAGAAAGTCATCCGGGTTATACTTTAGGGCATCATTTTCTGCTTTATATCTTAAATATTCTTCGATGCGAGGCCAGCTAAGCGATACTTCCTCTTCCAGCCTGAGATCCATGTCCGTTTTTCGCATGTTTTCAATGTCCCTGGCGATCCGTGTCGATTCTGCCATATTCCCGGAAAAAGCCTTCAGACGCTTCACCCGCTCTCCGATGGCCATATCCAGTTTTTCAATGGCACCTTCGCACAGTTCCGGTCCAAATTCCCATGCTTTGAAGTAAGGGAGCCGAACGTGCAGGTACCACTGTTTCAGGGCGATGAGGTTCGCAATGTAGTAGATGTTGTTGCGGACCTTTCTGCCTACATTGCAGTAGAGCCCCCGGTAGAAATCTTTTTGAGCGCCTGCGCCGGCTCCCCCTGTCAACAGCTTTCCTCCTTCGGGACAATCGTTTCTGTAGACACTGCCCGCCGCTATCACGGTGCCGTGCCCGATTCGTACCGGTCCCACCAGACCGCCCTGACCGCCCAGGAAGATGGGGGGCTGATTGAGCATCACCCCTGTCGGGACATCCCCTATCAGGGACGCGGTTGCCTTGTCCTGATTGGGCGTATAATTGAAGTGGATGTAGGAACTTCCCACCTCGCTATGATTTTTTCCGTCCGTGCCGCCGGACATCAGACAATCGCAGAAGTTGATAAGGCTGCCCAGGGTCACAAAGGGGAAGAGGATGGTCTGCTTCAGCCCCACCGTGTGAGCTGCCCGGGCCTCCTCTTCGAGGATGCATCCCTCGCGTACATGCGCGCCATAGGCCATCTCCACCCCATCCAGAAAGACCGACCTCTTGAAAAATCCTCCATGCAGCTTCACCCCCCGGCCAATCTGGCAATCAACTACCGTAACCGGCGCCTCATACCCCAGTTCCGTACCGTCGCAGATGAGCGTTTCGGCGCCGCACAGTTTTGTTCCGCTGTGCAGGACAACTCCCTTCCCCGATATCCTCTCTAGTCTGACGTCCTCGCCGATCTCTACACAGCAGGGGTTGGGGATTCTGACCCCCTTCTTCATCAGTGCAATAACCTTGTCCGGCACCGTGTAACTCTCGCTCATTATACGCCCTCCATCAGATATTCTGTGCTTGTGTGTTACCAACCGTTTCGGCCTTTTTCAGGTAGACAAGGACGGCGGTCAGCGCCGCCTGCGTCATCCCCGATATCCTCTGCGCCTGGCCTATGGAGACCGGCCGTACCGATGACAGCTTCTTTATGAGTTCATTGGAAAGGCCCGGAACGGACGAGTAGTCAAATTCCGAAGGTATCTTCTTTCCTTCCAGTCCCTTGAATCGCTCGATCGACTCGAGCTGTCGCTTTATATATCCCTCATATTTGATCTCTATCTCCACCTGCCGTTTCACGTCACCGTCCGGGATGTCCTCCCATCCGTCCAGAATATTCAAGTCATCGTACGCGATCTCCGGCCGCTTCAACAGATGGGAGAGGCTGACAGGATTTTTGATGGGGGCGGTCTTTATTCCGCACAGCACCTCATTTACCTCGGCCGAGGGGAAAATCCTTTTGATGGAAAGGTCCTGTATACGTCGTTCGATTTCGTGCACCTGCTCCTCCAGGTCGTGATACCGGTCACGGGGAATGAGACCCAGATCGCAGCCCTTCCCCATCAGCCTTATGGTCGCGTTGTCTTCCCTCAGGATCAGCCGGTACTCCGCCCTGGATGTGAACATCCGGTAGGGTTCATCAACCCCTCGTGTGATCAGGTCGTCGACGAGCACCCCCATATAGGCATCGGACCGGTCGAGGATGAAGGGGGGCCGCTTCTGTACCGCCAGCGCGGCGTTGATCCCTGCCCACATCCCCTGGGCGGCGGCCTCTTCATACCCGGATGTCCCGTTTATCTGACCGGCGAGGTACAGCCCCCGGACGAGCTTTGTCTCGAGGGTCTGCGCGAGCTGGGTGGGGTGAACAAAATCGTATTCTATGGCGTAGGCGCTACGCATGATCTGTGCGTGCTCGAGGCCAGGGACTGAATGGACCAGCTCTTCCTGAAGCTCCAGGGGGAGGCTGTTGCCCAACCCTTTGGCGTAGATCTCCTCCGTTTCCAGGCCCTCAAACTCCAGGACGACGGGGTGACTTTCCTTGTCGGCAAAGCGCATTACCTTGTCCTCGAGAGACGGGCAGTAGCGCGCGCTGGTCCCCTTGATGGCGCCGGAGTAGAGGGGGGATCTGGCGATATTGTCCCGTATCAGGCGGTGCGTCCCGGCAGTGGTGCTGGAGAAATAGGAGGGGAGCCGCTCCTCCCGCAGCCGTTTGGTGGTAAAGGAAAAGGGCCGCGGGTCCGGGTCGCTGTCCTGCCGTTCAAGGACCGAGAAATCGATGGAGGAGGCGCGCAGCCGCGGCGGGGTCCCCGTCTTCAGGCGTCCCATCTCGAACCCCAGCTGCCTGAGGGAGGCGGCCAGTCCTATGGAGGCGATTTCCCCAGCCCGCCCCGCGGACTGGCGGGAGTTTCCTATATGGACAAGGCCGTTGAGAAACGTCCCGGTGGTAATCACTACCGTCCGCCCGCCGTAAAAGAATCCGGTGCTGTCAATGACGCCGGCGATTTTCTCCCCCTCGACAACAATTTCATCTACCAGGGCCTGCCTGACATGGAGGTTGTCCTGCCTCTCCACGACCTCCTTCATGGCGAGCCGGTAGAGCTGTTTGTCGCACTGCACGCGTGAGGACTGAACAGCGGGTCCCTTGGATCGGTTGAGGAGCCTGAAGTGGCAGGCCGTCCGGTCGGCTATTTTTCCCATCTCGCCGCCGAGGGCGTCGATTTCCTTCACCAACTGTCCCTTGGCGAGCCCCCCGATGGCGGGATTGCACGGCATGAGCGCAATCGAATCAAGGTTAATGTTAAAGAGGAGCGTCCGACATCCCATTCGGGCGGCGGCGAGGGCCGCCTCACAGCCGGCATGCCCGGCGCCGACGACGATAACATCAAATTTTTCCGGAAGACTCATGCGTACACCTGTATATAATAGCTTGAATTAACGACGGTAGTCTAATAGCATTGGTCCGGAAAAGACAATAAAAAAATAAAGAAAGCAACCTGCGTTCCGCAGGGGAAGCCATGCCGAAACCGCAATTCTGGAACAATTCGAAGAGGTACTACGACCTGAAGACCTTCTTCGTCAACCGATTCGGTTGCAAGGTCTACAAGCTGCAGATAGACGCCGGATTTACCTGCCCCAATCGTGACGGGACGGTGGCACGTGGCGGGTGTATCTATTGTGACGGCCGTTTCTCCCGGCTGAGACAGCAGGGCCCCCTCCCGTCGGTGGCCGAACAGATCACAAACGGCAAGGCGTTCTACCGGGGGAAGAGGGGGGCGCAGAAGTTCATCGCCTATTTTCAGACCGCCACCAACACCTATGCCCCTCTCGAAAAGCTCAGGGCCCTCTACGATGAGGCCCTGTTACAGGATGATATTGTGGGGATATCCGTCGGCACACGTCCTGACTGTGTCCCCGACGAGGTGCTTGATCTTTTCGAGGAGTACGCCCGGGACCGGCATGTGTGGCTGGAGTACGGTCTCCAGTCGATCCATAACCGGACCCTTGAACGGATCAACCGGGGGCACGATTTTGAAACATTCCTGGACTCTGTTGATCGGACGGCAGGTCGCGATATCAACATCTGCGTCCATATCATTCTTGGACTCCCGGGAGAGACGAGAGAAGATATCATGCAGACGGCGAAGGCCCTCGCATTCCTGCCGATTCAGGGGATAAAGATACACCTCCTCCTGGCCCTCTCCGGTACCCCCCTCGGCGCTCTCTACAAGAGGGGCGAGGTCCGGATGATGACAAAAGAGAAATACGCTTCAACCGTCTGTGATATCCTCGAGATCCTCCCCCCGGAGGTGGTGATACAGCGATTGACCGCGGACGGATACCGGGATATCTACCTGGCCCCCGACTGGGGGACAAACAAGATGGCGGTCCTCAATGCGATCGACGGAGAACTGGAACGGAGGAATTCCTGGCAGGGGAAGTTGCTGACAACGATTTATCCGTGACATGAAAAAGGGAGGGGCAGGGCGCAGGTCAATCGCTTCAACCCCTCGCGGGAATGGGCCTTTTTTTTCTTGCAATTGTTTTAAAAATAGGTAACTTGTACGCCACACATCGCAATACCCTCTATTCACAGTCTATCCTAGTTTCAAGGCATCATGGTTCGTTTTCTCAGGTGAGAAGAGATGAATGACGAAGGAAAGATAAAAAAAGAACCTATCGAAGAGCTGAAAACCCTCCAACAGCGGATCTCCGAGTTAGAAAAATCAAATATAGAACTGAGTGTCGAGGTAGACAGATTAGAAGACACTCAAGGGAAATATCGGATCATAGCCAAAGACCTGGCCGAGGGGTATTTCGAACTCGATCTCACCGGGAATTTCACCTTTTTCAACGACTCAATGTGCAGGATGCTGGACTATTCGCCCGCCGAACTGATGGGTATGAATAACAGGGAGTTTACCACGCCGGAAACCGCCCGCCGCATGTCTCAGATCTTCAGAAAGATCTATCGGACGGGAAGGCCGGCAAGGATTGCGGATTACGAAGTTATACTGAAGGATGGGAGCAGGAAGATAGTGGATATGTCCGCCTATCTGATGCGTGATTCAAAGGGGAACCCCACCGGGTTCTTCGGCCTCGACCGTGATGTTACCGAGCGGATACAGATGGAGGAGGCTCTCCGGAAGAGTGAGGAGCGCTACAGGACCATCCTCGACACGATAGAGGACGGCTACTACGAGGTCGATCTCGCCGGAACCCTGACATTCTGCAACGATTCCATGTGCAGGATTGCCGGTATTGCATATGAAGATCTGGTTGGTATGAATAATCGCGGGTATGTCAACCCGGAAACGGCAAAGGAGATGTACCGGGTCTTCAGCGAGGTGTACCGGACGGGGAACCCGGCAGAGGTGACAGACTATGAGATCATACGTCCTGACGGCACCAGAAGGATTGTCGGCCTGTCGACAACCCTTCTGCGGGATTCACTGAAGGAGCCTGTGGGGTTCTGTGGCACCGTTCGCGACCTGACGGAGAAGAAACGGGGGGAAAGGTTGTATCAAGCCGTCGCGGAACAGTCGTTTGCCGGCATCTACGTTATACGTGAGGGGAAATTTTTGTATATCAACGCCCGGGCGGCCGGCTATACCGATCATACCCCCGAAGAGCTGATGGGAAAGGACCCCATGAGTATCGTCCATCCCGACGATCGTGAGGCATTAAAAGAACACGCCAGGGAGATGCTGAAGGGGAAACGCAAGTCGTTCTACGAGTATAGAATGGTTACAAAGACCGGCGATATACGCTGGATCATCGAGACCGTTACCCCTATTGTCTTCGAAGGAAAGCCGGCAACGCTGGGAAGTTCCATGGATATAACGGATCGCAAGAAGATTGAAGAGGAACTACGTGCCTCGGAGATTCGTTACCGGACCATCATTGAAAACACCGGTACCGCCATGTTGATCCTGGAGGATGATATGACCATATCCATGACGAACAGCGGGTTTGAAGAGATGGTGGGGTATCCGGCCGACGAGATAGAGGGGAAGAAGAAATGGACGGAATTTGTCGCGGAGAGTGATGTGAAGAGGATGGTAAGATACCACCGCGCGAGGAGGAAAGCCCCGGATGCCGCCCCGCCAAACTATGAGTTCAAGCTGATCGGTAGAACGGGACGTATCCTTGATGTTTTCCTCACCATTTCCTCAATCCAGGAAACCAGGCAGAGTGTGGTCTCCCTTATTGATATCACCGAGAGAAAGGGGATGGAAGAGAGCCTCCGGTATATGGGTACCCATGATAGCCTGACGGATCTTTACAACAGGGCCTTCTTTGAGGAGGAGATGGCACGGCTTGAACGGGGGAGGGTGTTCCCTGTCAGCATTGTCATGGTGGATGTGGATGAGTTGAAGGTGGTCAATGACACGGAGGGGCACAAGGCGGGGGATGATCTATTGAAACGCACGGCGCGGGTGTTGCGTGAGTCCTTTCGCAAGGATGATACGGTGGCAAGAATCGGCGGAGATGAATTTGCCGTGATCCTCCCGAGGACGGACGCGCCGGTAACCGGAAAGACCATCAAGCGCGTGAGGCGTTTTCTGGCCGTCCATAATAAGGACCACCCCGAATCTCCTCTCAGCCTGTCTATAGGTGCCGCAACGGGGGAGAAGGGAGCCCTACTCGCCGGTATTCAGAGCAGGGCGGACAAACTCATGTATGAAGAAAAGATGACAAAGAGAGGACTACTCTGCCGCATACCGGGAAGATCCTGACGGTCAGCAACAACCCTTGTGAAACCACTGAAACTGCATAGCGTCACACAAAGACAGGGCCTGCGCCTTCCGCGTATCACGTTTCATCAGGTGCCGCCGGCAACCCGGGTTCTCGCGCGGCATATCCCTCCCGCAGGTACTTTTTTGTAACCGATTGATC
>JAFCZZ010000584.1 GCA_019314085.1 Deltaproteobacteria bacterium
CATCTGGCCTCTCTGACTATCTGTATTGGGTTGTCTCCGAGCTCCACCTCAAACGCCACGAATTTGACTCCGCTGGAGGACCTATGAATATCGTTGAACCAGACGACGTCTATAAAGCCGCATGGCCTAGAGTATCCAGGGGTACTGTGGAGGGATGCCTCTCTCCTGGACTCCAGCAACTCGAATTTCTCCAGCCATCCTCTCCTCTTTAGTAGGGCTAGGACCCCATGCGCCTTCTCCGATAAGAACATCTGAGTCATATCATGAAGGTTCATTTTGACTCCTCCTGTAGGCTTCTATTAGGGCTTCGACCACGCGTCTATGCTTTTGGGGGTCGAACCTAGGGGAGTCGCCGCTTATCTTGCTCAATGTTATCTCGAGGTAGTCGTCCCGCTTGGTCTTCTCGTATGGACGGTAAACCCTCAGTATAGCGGCTATCTGCGGTTTGCTGAAGCCCCACCACCATAGCCGAGAGGCCGCGGCCAAGTCGGCTTCGCTTCGGCTCTTATATCCGCAGGGGCTCGGCCCGCTTAGCAGCTCCCTCAATTTACCGTCGACCTTCAACACCAAGTCAAAGGGGACTAGGGTGTGCTCCGCCCGCTTGAAGTCGACGTCTATAGGTATCTCGCCCCTGCTTCTCTGTTTGCTTGGGGTTAGGTCTCCTAGGGCTTCCCCGAGCTCCTCTAGGCTCACCCATCTAGGCGGTATCTCATTTATTATCTTGTAGTGGCCGTCCCCCCTGGGCTTGCTGGGAGGAACATAGCAGCCTGGAGCCACGACGTACTGCCATACGGCTCTCACCTCACCCCAGCTTCTAGCCACGTTGAAGCTGCAGCCCGCCGTTTCGGGTCTTAACCGTCAGGGTTGACGGCAGCTTATCCGCCAGCTCTAGGTTGTCGTCTAGGTCGACGAACAATAGTGAGCCCTTCCCGCCTAGGGCCACCACACCCACGTTGAGGCCTCGCATAAGCCTGGCCACGGCTTCCTCCACGCTTAACGGATGCCTCTTCCATGATGAACCCTTAGGGACATCCGGCTCCTTGCCGTGGCGGCTCAAAGGTATAAGCATGAAGCTGGCCTCCCCACACAGCTCAACTAACTGGCGGAGCTCGCCGGGCTCAGTAGATCGGTTCATAAGCGTCACACCCCATCTCGTCTGGCCTGGTGGCTCCAACCCCATTTGCTATCAGACCCTTAGGGCAATGCTCGGTGCCCCACTTGGAGCAAGGTGCCCCACTTGGAGCAAGTGCCACAGTAACGCTTATTCGGGTCGAACACCAAGGTTTGCCCCTTGACGTACCGCCTCACGGCTATCTGGCCGGCGGCCTCGAGGGGACCAATAATCTTAACCCACAGCCCCTTTACGCCGCCGATCTCGCGGAGCTTCATCAATGGCTTGAGCGGACCGCGGTAGAGATCCCTCAGGTTCACGCAGCCCTTGGATTTAACCATGTTTAACATCTCGGCTACCCTGCTGGCTATCTTGCCGTCGAAGCCGAAGAGCCCCATCAGACCTGTCACGAACTGTCCCCAGAGCGGGGAGAGGAGGTGGACACTTGTCACCATAACCTGTAGGGTCTCTTTCGCCGGCGGTGACAGTTCCACAGTGATGTCAGGAGGGTACATCTCTAAGATGTCACCTCTATAGGGGGTTCTGTCACTAGAATCTGTCACTGGAGAAATAACATAGTTACATCCACCATGCAATGACCCCTCCCCTCTTCTCTCTCCCCTCTCTAGCAGGTGACAGATCTGGGTGACAGCTCTATCTATGAACACCGACAACGTCAGCCTGATCGCGTACTCCCACTTGGCGTCGTTCAGCGCTTTGATCTCATCGGGTTTATCCGCGTCTTCCTTATCGAGCTTGGAGCCTACCTCGCTTAGCGGCTCCTCAGGCAGGTCTACTATGACTACTGCTCTCGATAGGCTCTTCAAAATCGATATCATCTCGTTTAGCACGGCGTGCCTCTCCTGAGTTGCCTTCCAGGCCCTTCTGGGCACCCTAGTGAAGCTCAGCGGTATGAATCGCCTTTCCAGGCCGCTCCAATGCTCGAACATTGTGGTTATGTCTCCCGGCAGGGCGTTCATTAATAGCGATACGTAGTAGCTCCTGCCTTGAACCATGATTGACTTGCCCTTCTTTCTTCGCCCCATCTGTATGCCTTCAAGCATGTATATCTTGTTTATTATGTAGCCCCAAGTGCTCATGTACCCTTTGTTGTCCGCGTTGGTTATTATCTCGCCCGCCTCGTTGGCGGTCAGTATCCCCCACCTCAGCTTGCCTATGGCTTCGCCTATGTACTCCGGCGTCCCGTGAGGTATCAAGTGTGGACCGTTGAACAGCCTCATCACGTCCTCTATCAAGCCTGTGAGCCAGGACTTGGCGCTCCTCCTAGGGCCGGTCAGGAGCAGGAGCATGTTGCCGAAGTTTATCGGCTCCGTTGGGCTGCAGGCCCTAGTGAAGGTGTTGAGGAGGCAACAGCCCAACACCTTGACCTCGGTTGGATGCTTCCTGAGAGTGTCGGGGCTGGCGACGTTTATTAGGGAGAGCCATTTCTCCATGAAGCCCCCGTGGAGGAACGGCCTGAGAAAGAAGTCTATCTCGTAGCTTGATGTCACTTCAGGTCACTCCGCCTTCTCGATGATTAGCCTTCCTTTGTCGTCGGTTTTGATTATCACTTTGGTTCCGATTTTGAAGCCGAGCTTGTCCTTAACTTCCTTGGGGATGTATAATATGGGCCAAGAGGCGTTGCTCGATATCTTCGTCACCTTAACTATTACCTCGGTCATAGAAGAGTCGCCCTCTGATAATAACATACCACTAGAGGGTTATAAACCTTATATAAATAAAATAAGGTATAAAATGGGTTTAGGTTAGGGGTTCGATTTTTACTCCTTGGTCGCTTATTGTCATTCTGAAGAGTGGTTTGCCTCTTGGGTATTTCCTGCTGCGCCAGGCTTTGATTAGGCATATGGTTTTGTCGCTTTCGACTGTGGCTGTTGTCCTCCATACCTCCTTGTATTGATAAATCGAGCTGCCAAGCCGTGGGGGGAGGTCCTCCTCCTTGATGTTGGTTTTGCCGAACTGGGATGTCGGCTGGTTGGTGACTACTGCTAG
>JAFCZZ010000081.1 GCA_019314085.1 Deltaproteobacteria bacterium
ACCTGTTCCTTGTAGATTTCGACGGCCTCCTCGAAATCCAGGTCGCCGAACGGCCTGACGAAGCGTCCCGTGGAACCGATATCACCTCCGACGAGGACATCTGCCCCCACCGCGCTCCGTGCGAGAAGGGCCAGATCCCGGTTGACCCGAGCCACATCGTGCGTACCGTACTGGGCCAGCTTGACACGGTTTGCCCCGAAGGTGGCCGTGGTGATGATATCCGCCCCGGCATCCCGATAGGCGGTATGGAGCGCGCCGATGATACCGGGATTCTCCAGGCACCAGATCTCGGGACACGCGCCCGCCGGCATTCCCTTTTTCTGCAGCTCCGTACCCGTTGCGCCGTCCAGTATGATTATCCGCTCTTTGATTCTGTCTTTCAGTGACATCTTATTCCCCAGTATCTTTCTTATCCCCGAATCCCAGCCACGGCCGTGACGGACTTTTCCGGTATGAGAATATAGTTTTCGTTGATCTCAACCCCGATGCGGTCGAGCTCCAGCAGATCGTACACCATTCTCTGCTTCTCCAACAGAAAATCCCCGTACCCGGCCGAGAAACGCCCCTTCGTGAGGCGGGCGTTCTCCCTGGTCAGGAGGCGATTGAAAAGGCCGATAATCCAGTCGAGGGCCGCGTCCGTCATCTCGCTTGCCGCCGCGTCGACGATCACACCGCGTGTCATGTCGCCCCCTTCGGTATCGCCCCGTATGGCGTCCATGACCGCACCCCCGGCGGTCGATCCGATCAGGAGGGCCTCCGTGCATCCCTTTAG
The DNA here is from genome assembly GCA_019314085.1 of Deltaproteobacteria bacterium. The sequence continues at coordinate 773 of JAFCZZ010000081.1, forward strand.
GAACCGGGCGAGTTTCTCGCTTTCAATCTCGATACCGTTCTCGAAAACAACCAGGTGAGAGGTCACGTCCTTCAGGGAAACCCGCAGACCGGCCCCCTTCAGCGAGACAAGGGAGAGCGCATAGTCTATGTGTCGCTCTATCTCTTCGCGTTTACGGTCGTTGATCTTCGTTGTCCCCCTCCGGTAACCGAGACGCCGGTAGATGGCATCCAGGGGCGTCGGAACAGCTATTGACGGGAAGATCTGTACCTGCGTCGGCATTCGTATCTCCTCAGGCGCCCTGTATCAGTTTTTTGGCCGCCTCCATCACGTGCTGCGCGGTGATACCGAATTTCTCATACAGGACCGACGCGGGCGCGCTGGCCCCGAACCCGTCCATGCCGATGACCGCACCTTTCAGGCCCACGTAGTGTTCCCATCCCAGTCTAATCCCCGCCTCCACCGCCACGCGCTTCTTCACCGATGAGGGAAGCACTACCTCCCGGTACGCCTCCGGCTGTTTGTCAAACAGTTCCCAGCATGGAAGCGAAATGACGCGGACCTTGACGCCATACTTCTCGGACAGAATTTTGCCGGCGTCAAGCGCGATCTGCAGCTCCGAACCGGTGCCTATCAGGATGATCTCCGGCATGCCTGTCCATGTCTCCCACACGGTATATCCTCCCCTGTGGAGACCTTCAGCCGGGGCATACTGCGAACGATCCAGGATCGGGATGTCCTGGCGGGAAAAAACCAGCGCGGTGGGACCACTGTTGTTGAGCAGGGCACGGCGCCATGCCTCCACCGCCTCTGTCGCGTCGGACGGTCGGATGACCGTCAGCCCCGGCATGGTGCGAAGGCTCATCAGGTGCTCGACGGGCTGGTGCGTGGGACCGTCTTCGCCCACACCGATGCTGTCGTGGGTCAGGACGTAGACGACATGAGCGCCCATCAGGGCGGCAAGGCGTATCGAGGGGCGCATGTAATCCGAGAAGACAAAGAAGGTGCCGACGAAGGGAATGACCCCCCCGTGAAGTGCCATTCCGTTGGCAATCGCCGTCATCGCGTGCTCTCTGACGCCGAAGTGCACGTTCCGTCCCTTATAACTCCATTCCCCACCTACGGCCCCCGGTACATCCTTCGACCCCGTCCCGGCGGCCTGAAAATCACCGAACCCCTTCAGCCAGGTCAGCGTAGAGGGATTCAGGTCGGCTGATCCCCCCATCAGCTCCGGGAGGACCGGTGCGAGTGCCTGGAGGACCGCCGCGGATACCTTCCGGGTGGAGACCGGCTTCAGGTCGCCATCAAATACGGGAAGAGAGACCTCCCAATTCGGGGGCAGTATTCCTTTCTGTACGCGTTCAAAGGCAGCGGCGTCCTCCGGGGAGGCCTGCCGGTAGCGCTCGAGGACGGACTGCCACTCGGCCTCCTGCTGTTCTCCCCGTGCCACCGCACTGAGCATATGATCTTTGACCTCTTCCGGGACGAAAAACTCCGGCTCCGCCGGCCAGCAGAGGTTCTCCCTCGCGGCGGCAACCTCATCCCCCCCGAGCGGCGAACCGTGACTGGAGGCGGTCCCCTGCTTGGCGGGAGATCCGTACCCGATAACCGTGCGAACCGAAATGATCGAAGGGCGCGATATCTCCTCTTTCGCACATGTAATCGCCCGGTCTATGGTGTCAACATCGTTCCCGTTTTCGACGTGCTGTACATGCCATCCGCACGACTCAAAGCGTTTCCCCACATCCTCGGTAAAGGAAAGCCTCGTTTCACCGGCGAGCGATATCAGGTTGTCATCGTACAGGACAATCAGCTTGCCGAGCCTCAGGTGCCCCGCCAGCGAGCATGCCTCGTAGGATATCCCCTCCATCAGGTCACCGTCCCCGGCGATTGCATAGGTATAGTGATCCACGACCTTCACATCGGCACGGTTGTACACGGCGGCAAGATGGGCCTCGGTAAGTGCCATCCCGACCGCGTCCCCTATCCCCTGGCCGAGCGGCCCGGTGGTAGCCTCAACCCCTAGTGTCACCCCAAACTCCGGGTGTCCCGGTGCCTTGCTTTCCCACGCGCGAAACGCCTTTATGTCATCAATGGAAAGATCGTAGCCGGTCAGATGGAGAAGCGCATAAAGCAGCATGGAACCATGTCCGGCAGAGAGGACAAAGCGGTCCCTGTCCACCCAGTCCGGATGTGAAGGATTATGTTTCAGGTGTCTCGTCCAGAGGGTATAAGCCATCGCCGCGCCCCCCATCGGCAGTCCCGGGTGCCCAGATTTTGCCCCCTGTATCGCGTCAACCGCGAGAAAACGGATCGTATTGATGGAAAGCTCCGCTAATTGTTTTGTGTTGTTATCACCCATGCTCTCTGTTAGCTCCTTAAAAAATATTTAGATGTACACACCCAGTTCTTTGGAAACAGTGGAAAGGTGCGCAAGGGAGTACCCTGTTGTTTAAATACGAACGCCCGGCACAGGCATGATGAAACCACCCCGTCTATCTGGATTTTATTACTTGATTCCGTAGCAATTCTCAAGAAAAATGTAAGAGGGACCGGAGACGGGACACATACGGGGGTCACGGAAGATCACGGAATTCGGCAATTATTACGGTGTGGTCGGACGGTTTTTCCGCACGCCTCGGCCTTAGATCAATGGAGCAGTCGGCCGAAAGGGCCGCCAGGGGAGGAGTCGCAAGAATATGGTCGACCCGCCAGCCCAGCCCCCTGTCCACCGCCGCGGGGACCCGGTAGTCGAAGAATGCGTACTGCTCCGCCTCCCCCGGGTGATGCTTCCTAAAGACATCGCACAGGCCCCACGACACCAGGGCGTCAAAGGCCTCCCACACCTCCGGCGTAAAATCGACATGCCCCAGGAGCCGCTTGGGGTCATGGACGTCGATCTTCTCGCGGGCGACGTTGAGATCGCCGCAGCAGACGAGCGGATCATTTGGCGAATAGTGCCGCTCCAGAAAGGCGCGGATGCGGGCAAACCACTGAAGCTTGTACTGGAATTGGGGCAACTGTACGTCTCGCCCCTGGGGCACGTACAGGTTCAGAACCGATATGCCGGAGAAGACCCCCCGTATCAGGCGACTGGTGTCGAACGGTTCCGCATCGTCCAGGCCGAATGCGACCTCATCGGCCTTCTCCAGCGACGCGATGGCCACGCCGTTATACCGCTTCTCCCCGCTGAAGACCACGTGGTACCCGGCCTGCTCAAAGGCCTCCACCGGGAACTTCGCGTCCTCGACCTTCGTCTCCTGCATACACAGGACATCGGGACGGTTCTCCCGAAGCCAGGGGATAACAATATGAAGACGGGACCGTATGGAATTCACATTGTAGGTGGCAAGTTTGAACATAGTCATCACCCCTTTTCGGTTCTCTATCCGGGCATCAAGGTCTTCAGGATATCCTCCTTGCCGATAATGCCGACCAGTCTGCCCCCATCAAGGACCGGTACCGTGTGGATGGTATGCTTCACCATCAGTGTCGCGATCTCTTCCAGCTCCGTGTCGGGTCCGACCGTTATGGGATCTGCGGACATGGCCACGGCGACGGTAATCGCGGCCATCTTTTTCAGCGCCCTTTCGATATCCTTCTGGGAGAACAGGGGGATCAGGCTGTCGAGAAGGATGAAGTAGGACGGCAGGGGAAGCTTTTTCTGCTGTGTGATCAGATCGTCCTGGCAGATCATCCCCTCCAGGCGGCCTTCCTGATCGACAACGGGCAGACCGTTGATGTGGTGTTCAAGCAGCAGGCGGGCGGCCTGGACAATCTCCGTCTCGGGATGGACCACGATCACCTTCTTTGTCATAATGTCTTCTGCCTTGTGCATGGCATCTCCCTCCTATTATCTCATATTGTACCTACTACGACCCCTTTTTGTCATCCGGGTTATGAAACAGGGCCATGGCCCCGGCGATCTTCTCCGATGATCCGACGGCAAAAAGGATATCACCCGCATGAAACGGCATATTCACATCCGGATTGGACACGACCGCAGCCCCCCTCCGCATGGCCAACACGGTAACGCCGTACCTCTTCCTCAGCTCGATCTGGGACAGTGATCTTCCGATAATCGGAGCCCCTTTATCAATCCGAAGCGCGCTGATCTCGATATCGGGGACCTGAATCTTCAGATCGGCAAAGGATGCGGTCTCCCGGGCAAGGGACCGAAACATCTCGTACCCATCCGAACGCACCTCGGCGGCGAATTTCTCTATCGTGTCCCGGGGGATGAGATATTTTGCCAGGACCCGGTTGAAGATCTCCACGGATGTCTCGAACTCCTCCGGGATGACCTCGTCAGCCCCCAATTTGTACAGGGGAGCCATCTCCTGGAAATAGCGCGTCCGCACGATGAGATACACATTCGGATTCAGTCTCCGGGCAACCTCAGTGATTCCCCGGGTTGCCGCGGGATCGTTGATGGCGACCACGACGATCTTCGCATCCTGTATGTCAGCGTGCCGGAATACCGCCTCCTGGGCCGCATCGCCGTAACAAATCGGCTCCCCCTTCGTCTGTTCGCTTCTCACCGTTTCGGGATTCATCTCGATAATCATATAGGGGATATCCGTCACCCTGGCCGCTCTCGCAACGTTTCTGCCGTTCACCCCGAACCCGACGATAATCACGTGGTCTTTCTTGCCCTCGGTCGCCATCTCCGGCACGGGATACAGCCCCGTTCTGAGCCATACCGGAACAGGCCCCCGCAATGCAAAATCCGCCACGCGGGGGGCAAATCCGATAATGAACGGCGCTGCCGCCATGCTGAGTACCGAAAACGCCAGAAACGTCTGATACCCGCCTCCGGAAAGCAGGCCGTGCTCGATGCCGACCTTGGACAGGATAAACGAAAACTCACCGATCTGGCTGAGGGCAAACCCTACCAGAATCGCGGCGCGCAGCTGCAGGCCCAGCAGGACGGCCGCACACCCGGCAATGATTGCCTTGAGGAGAAGAACCCCCACGGTAATCATGATGATCAGACCGAGATTTTGAAAGAGAAAACCGATATCCAGCAGCATGCCGATGGAGACGAAGAAGAAGCTCATAAAGACATCCCGAAAGGGGAGTATATTACCGAGCGCCTGATGGCTGTATTCGGATTCGGAGACAATCAGTCCCGCCAGGAACGCCCCGAGGGCGAGCGAAAGGCCGATGCTGGAGGTCAGCCACGCAACCGTAAAGCATATGACGACGATGGTCAGCAGGAAAAGCTCCCGGCTCCGCGTCCGGGCAATCTGATACAGGATTCGGGGCACGACCCATCTGGCACAGATGATAACCAGCGCGATGATCCCGATCCCCTTGGCAGCGAGGATCAGGGAGAGGCCGGCCAGGTTTTCCGTTGAGCCGGCCAAGAGAGGCGTAACCAGTATCATCGGAACAATGATGATATCCTGGAAGATCAGGATACCGAGGGTGGTGCGTCCGTGGGGACTGTCAATCTCAGCCCTCTCCTGTGTGAGCTTCATGACAATGGCCGTGCTGCTGAGGGCCACGAGAAATCCCATAAAAATCGCCTCTCCGGCGGGCTGTCCCATCCACCTGGCCACGGCAAAAACAGCCAGAAGGGTCAGCGAAACCTGCAGCAGGCCCCCGGCGAGGACGGCTCTCTTGATCTGCAACAGCCTGTTCAGTGAAAACTCGATCCCGATGGTAAAGAGCAGCAGAACAACACCGACCTCGGCAAGGATTTCAACCTCGTGGACCGCCTTTACCAGCCCCAACCCGTGAGGCCCCGCCAGTATCCCGGTCAGAAAAAACCCCACGATCGTCGGCACGCGGGCATGATGGCAGACGAAGGCCACAAGGACCGATAATGCAAATATGATAATAATATAATCCAGCAGCTGTATTCCCATGTCTCCGTATGTCTCCCATCCGGTCGTACAATCCATGCCTGCAAATCAGGTATATACAGTATCATTTCGGCCAGATTTTTTCAAAAATATTATATGCATCGGGATACCCCCGGGGGCAAGCGGAAACTTGCACGACACTCGAGAATCCTGTAGAAGTAAACTACCACCGACCTTCTCGGTGGCTTTCTAAAG
>JAFCZZ010000082.1 GCA_019314085.1 Deltaproteobacteria bacterium
CCTCCTTTGGAATTTTCTATTATTGTTTTACCTTATGAAATATCGGGCCAAAGGTCAACCGAATAAACGGAGAGACCCCTCAATGGAAAAGCGAAACAGGGATAATCAGTCTCTTCCTCTTATATGAAATACCGTATTCCGGTCACCCCGAAATAAATCCCGAAAAAGATAAGCATAACGGCGCAGACGCCGATAATGCCCCGGTAGGTTCGGTCACTGATATACCTCCGCCCCCGTGAAACGAACAGTGAAACGGCGCTGTACCAGACCAGATCGGAGAGGATGTGCCCGGCAAAAAAGACCGCTACACCGGTGAATCCGAATTGCATCGAGACAATGACATACCCCAGGCCGATGGTCGCCCACCAGATGATCCAGTAGGGGTTTGCCAGGCTCATCAGGATGCCCGCCGTCACCGGGCCACCCCAGGCACTTTTTCCCCCCGAAAGATCGAGCCTGAGATGGCGTATCCCCCTGAGCATGTCGAAGGACATCCAGAACAGGACCACACCCCCCGCTATCCCGACAATCCCCAGCAATCCGGGGTTTTTGATCAGATCCGCGAAACCCAGGATAAGGAGCACAAGAAGTGTTATCTCAAGAATGGCATGACCCAGAACAATCAGGGGGCCGGCCCAGAAGCCCCTCCGGGTGGTTTCACTGATGGCTACGGTCAGCACCGGCCCGGGCATCAGCGCCCCCGACAGGCCGATGATAAAAGAGGATATGAATATGGCCGCCAATTTTTCCACTCTTCGACTCTCCCTTCAAGCGTTCATCCATGGGGACAATCGCGACTGCAGGTCCCGCTCCGGGATATTTTTGTGTCGACTTCCCGGGCCGAATTATGTAGTATCACTGTCCCGTAGAGGATGCCAGACAAAATGAACGAAACGCCCGCGCACATCCGCATTTTTGGCGTCGCCCTCATATCCGCCCTTCTCCTTTGGGGATACGGAACCGCAGGGCCGGGTCTCCTGCGGGCCGCAACATCGGAGGATGGCCCCGTAAGACTGCTCGAAGACAGAGACTATTTCCCGGCATTCATGAGGGCCCTCGACGGGGCGAAGGGTGAGATTGTTCTGTCGTTCTTTCTGTTCAAAACGAACGGCCACCACACTAGTTGTACGGACAGGCTCCTTGCCGGGCTTGTCCGCGCCTCCAAGCGGGGGGTGCGGGTACGGATTGTCCTTGAGAGGGGGAAGGCCACCAAGGCCTCTCCGATTGATACGAGCAACAGGGAGACAGCGACGAGACTGAGACAGGAGGGAATCGAGGTGGACTTTGATTCTCCTCGCGTTACCACCCACACGAAAGTGGCCGTGATAGACGGACGGTATATCTTCCTGGGAAGTCACAACCTGACAAACTCCGCCCTCAGGTATAATCACGAACTGTCCGTTTTTATTGATTCTCCGTCACTGGCGGGGGAGATCTTGAGATATATAGACTCTCTGCATCAATGAGAAGCGTATGAAAAAATCACACAAGATAGGGTGCCTGCTCTTCGCGGCGCTTGTGCTCCTTGTCGCCGGATGCGCGCGGCTTCCCGTACGGGAAGTCCCCCGGCTTATTACCGAGGGGATGCCGGAGGAGGCGATCCGGGCATTCAACAGCGCCGAGGAGTCCTTCAAAGAGGGACGCCTTGACAAGGCGATGGCGCTCTATGGAAACATGCTCGAACGGTTTCCGTCGGGGAAGGTGGCATTCGCCTCTCACCTGAGAAGGGGAGAGATATTAGTCGCCCGCGGGCAGTACGGACTGGCCATCGGGGAACTGGGTCTCCTCCCCGGTGGATTTGAGAGAGATCCCCTGTATGCCGAGGCCCGTTACAATCTGGCACGTTCCCATTTCGGTCTGGGCGCATTCAGGACCTCGCAAGACATCATCGAAGAAATCCTCGACAGGAGGGTTTCCCCCCCCCTCAAGCCGAAGGTAGAGTCGCTAATGGGTGACATCCTCGCGCAGGCGGGCAGAAGCAAGGAGGCGCTCGGCTGGTACCTCAAATCTTTCAAAAGCGGACCCGAGGCACAACTTGAAGGCTCCGTAAAAAAGAAGGCCGAAAAGATTATCACCACCCTCCTGTCCCTTGAGCAGCTCAGGGAGATGGAGAAAGAGTACCGGAGGGGATACCCCTCGGGTCACCTTCTCTATGCCCTCGCCAGGGCATCCTACCGTGCGAGGGATCTTGACAGGGCACAGGGGTACCTGGACCGGTTTCTCCTGGACAGGAGACATCCCCTGCGGGGAGAGGGGGAGGCCCTCCTCAGGAGAATAGCCGCCGCGAAACTGGTAAATCGTAATGCGATCGGATGCGTTATTCCCCTCACCGGAAGATATGCCTCCTATGGCAATCGGGTCCTTGATGCCATAATCCTCGCCTCCGGGGTATTCGATCCGGGGCAGGACAGTCCCATAGAACTCTTTATAGAAGACTCGAAGGGTGATCCCGCCACGGCCCGGGAAGCGGTCAGAAGACTGGCCGACGAGCATCATGTTATCGGCATCGTAGGTCCCCTCGGAAGCTCGGCAGCCCTTGAAGCGGCCGGAGAGGCCCAGGAATTGGGCGTCCCCATCATAACCCTGACCCAGAGGCAAGGTATCACCGAGACAGGCGAGTATGTCTTCCGAGACTTCCTCACCGGCGAGGCGCAGACCCGCGCACTCGTTTCCTATTCCATCCATAACCTCGGCGTTAAGAATTTTGCCATCCTGCACCCTGGCGACCACTACGGAACGGAGATGATGCACCTCTTCTGGGATGAGGTGCTCCGGCAGGGCGGGCAGATCCGGGGAGTGGAGACATACACCGCCGATCAGACCGACTTCGGCAGAGAGATCAAGTCGCTGACCGGACTGAATCTTCATGAAAAGGGGAAGGGGTCAGGGGAAGACCCGAAACCGATCGTGGATTTTGATGCGCTCTTTATCCCTGATTCCTATTCCGTTGTGGGTATGATAGCCCCGCAGCTGGTCTTTTATGACGCCATCGGCGTGCATCTGCTTGGTACCAATATCTGGAATTCTCCGGAACTTCTGAGAAAGGACAGTCAATACCTCGAGGGGGCGATTTTTACCGACTGCTTTTCCCTGAACAGCACCCGCCCGGAGGTCAGGACCTTTATCGATCGTTTCTACGTCGCGTGGGGGAGAGAACCGGGAAACGTGGAGGCGCTTGCGTACGATGCGACAGACATCCTGGTAAGACTGATAGCGGGAGGCGGCATAGAGATCAGAAAGGATCTGAGGGACGCCATCTCCCGAATCGAAAACCACCCCGGCATAACGGGGGCAACCTCGTTTGCCAGGGGACGAGACGCCCAGAAATCCCTCCACATCCTCATGGTGGTTGATAACGAGATTATCCAGGTACGTTAATACGCCAGAATGTACCCGTTTATCGGGGTCAGGTTGGTTCTGCACCCGTCGGTATAAGACACATGAAGCGGAATGTGCCTTCACCCCTGTTCGTCAGGCAGTGTTCCTCACCAGGGGGAATGAAGACCGTATCCCCCTCCCTTACAGGGGTTTCAATCCCCTCGCTGTTTCTGGCCACGGCCTGTCCCTTCAGGACGAATATCTCGTGCTCCCATGGATGCTCGTGCAGGGGACTGGACATTTCCGGGTCCAGGTCAAAGACCCTCATGATGAAATTGGGTGCGCCTTCCCTTTCGCCTATGACGACCCGCTTTCTGACACCCTTCATCATTTCAACCGCTTCCACATCTTCATAATGACGAATAATCACTGCCCATTTCCTCTCTTCCCCGGGAGATCCCGGATTCAACCGGCCATCTATGACACAGAGGCCGATTTTGCATCGGTCTTCCGCCTGGAGAGACTCTTTTTGTGTTTCAGCGCTGATTTGATCATTTCGACAATCTGTTCCGTCTCCAGAAATTCCGTATTTATGACAAGGTCGTAATAGGCGGGATCCTCTATATCCACCTTGAAATTCTTTCTCACCGAATCCCGGCGCTCGGCGTCTTTCAGAAGGATATGCTGCCTCGCCTCCTGTTCGGTGATACCGGTCTCCTTTACCATATTCCGGATCCTCACCTCTATGGGTGCAATGAAGCGTACCCTCAGGGTCTCTTCGGCGGGAAGGATCAGGTTGGTACCCCTTCCGATAATGAGAGCACCTCCCTGCTCTCCTATAGCGGCTACCACCTTTGTCAGGTGGCGCACATACTGATCCGCCCGGAGAAAACGCGTCGTCTTGAGGTATAATATCCAGTTATCAAGGATACTGCGCGTCTTTTCATCCAGATACGAGACAATCTTATCGCTCATCCTGACGCTCTTTGCCACCTCGTGTATGATCTTACCATCGATGATATCAAGCTCCAGTTCCTGCGAGATTCGCTGAACCAGATCGTTGACGATGCTTCCCGTTTCTCGTGAGATGGTAACAACAGGCGGGGCGGCTTCGTTTTTGCCCTTTCTTCTCTCACTTGAGACTTCCCACTTCTTCACCTGCTCTTCGATAAGGCGGTCAAGTTCCGGACCCATGGCTTCCCTCCTCGGTGGTTGCATACGAACTCAAGAATAAACGCCTCCTTGCTATCACTGTGAGTTAAATGTAGTACACTGCCCGGGGCCTGTCAATACTTTTTCAGTCTTCTAAACCTGCGCCACAGCGTAAGCAGGCGTACGGCAACCATCGCCAGCACCAGGCGGGGAATCCACAGCCAGAACAGACCGATACCGAAGGGAAGAAAGAGCGCAGGGTCTTCAATCATGGCATGGTTGATACCGATGGAGAGGTGGAGGCTTTCCAGCTCTTCGTCCGTAAGCCCCCCCTTCCCCGCCTCCTCGACGATAACCGCCCCGCCATAGGCAAGCCCGAACAGAGCGGCGGCTATCCACAGGATGGCAACCCGCTCGCTCAGCCCCATAACCCTCAGAAGAGGGGAAAAAAACCGGATGATATGGTCTATAAGTCCGAACACCTTCAATAGCTCCAGGGCCGTCAGGACGCACAGTATGATGAGCAGTATCTGGACGGCCAGACCACCCATCACCTGTCCCCACTGGAGAACCATCTCCGTAAATGTTTGACGTACGGGCAGGGCGCCCGCCGAGGCAGTATCGGCCGCGCCCGATCCGATCGTTTTCACAAAGGGCGCGATGATAAGGACGGTAATAACGGCAAGGGTGATACGAAAGAGTGTGGCCTTGAGGATCCCCATCCCCGACTTTCCCTGAATGATGCCCTCCTGGATCAGGTTGTGGGCTATGAGGAGAAAAACGGCGATCAGGGTCATTTCTCCTATGGTCAGGGGAAGGACCGCCATGGCGGCAATCCCGCCATATATGCCGGTCAGTGTCCCTATCAGCAGCGGGAGGGCGGCAACGTCCGGCAGGCTCAGAAAGCCCATGATAGGACGGATCACAAAATCGATCCGTTCCATCCATCCGCTCCACGCAAGGAGCGCGGTCAGAAAGGAGACGGGAACGATGATCTTCATCATCCAGACAAAACCCTGCCATCCCTTACCGATTCCCACGGTAAGGCCCTGTTTGATCTTTTCTCCATGCGCCTGATCGTTCATGAAACAAGGCCCTTCCGGAACCCAACGGATAGAAGTGGGCGAAAATCAATCAAAGATAATCGTCCTTGAACCGTACACCAGTATCCGATGTTCAAGGTGGAGTCTGACCGCCTTCGAGAGGACCGTCCTTTCCAGGTCCTTCCCCTTGAGTTTCATGGTGTCCACCGAATCCTTGTGCGTGATCTGTATGACATCCTGCGCGATGATGGGCCCCTCGTCCAGCTTCTCCGTAACGTAGTGGCTGGTGGCGCCGATGATCTTTACCCCCCTGTCGTACGCCTGCTGGTAAGGACTCCCCCCGCGAAGGCGGGGAGAAAGGAGTGGTGTATGTTGATGATCCTCCCGGGATACCGGCCGACAACGTCATCGCTCAGTATCTGCATGTAACGGGCCAGGACGATCAGATCGATCCCTTCCCTCTCCAGTTCGGCGATCTCTTTCCTCTCCTGCTTCCTTCTGTTTTCCGGCGTGATCGGATAATGCCGGTAGGGAAGGCCGAAGAGATCGGCCAGCGGTTCCATGTCGGGGTGATTGCTGATGACAAGGGGTATCTGTGCCCTAAATTCTCCCATCCGGTATCTCAGGATGAGATCATGGAAACAGTAAACATGCCGGGAGACAAAGATTGCCATCCTCGGTACATAATCGGAAAAGTGTATCGTCCATTTCATTCCAAACCTCTTCACGAGAGGGGCGATCGCATCCTCCAGTTCGTCCCGGGAAATGGTAAACCCCTCCATCTCCCACTCCACCCGCATGAACAGCATATTCTCGGGTTGAATCGAATACTGGGCAGCGTCCAGTATGTTGCCGTTATGCTGGGCGATAAAGCCGGATACCGCAGCCACAATCCCCTTCTGATCGGGGCAGGACAGCAGCAGTATGGCTGTTGTTTTTTCCATCGTGTATACTCCTTTCCTGAAAGATTTTGTCCATATATGAAATTAGGTCTCCAAGTCAAGAAAGGTTTGCCAAAAGCGAGGGGTGTGATATAACGTCCCACAATTAACTGCCCCTGTGGCATATGAACGGGAGATACGAATGAATCTGGTGGAAGAGACAGCCCTGCCCAACGGCCTGGTTATGCAGGTGTGGGACAAATCGCGCGCCATCGCCTCCGACACAACAAAGGTTGAACTGCGCATAACGATACCGGTTACGATTAAGGAAGACCAGTTCAGTTATTTCGGTCAGTTTCAGCGGGTCGTCGAGGTGTTCGGTCCGGAGATAGTGTACGAACGCACAAAGGAGAGGGCCTT
>JAFCZZ010000585.1 GCA_019314085.1 Deltaproteobacteria bacterium
CGGAACTCTCCTTCGGCTCCCATTTTTTCCTGGACCTTGTGGAGATGCGCATCTTCTACCTCGCCCTCTTCCCGGACCAAAAGGAAGTCACCTTCAATACAGGGATTCTGGATACCCTTCCCAACATTCTCACGGAGCTTGTCCCCGATTCCGGCGCCTATCAGGATATCGTCACGGTCTGCGACTTCGGGGAACAAGAGATGCAGCTGGTGGCGGATATCATATCGCAACGCGTACTCTGCTTTTCCCAATCATAAATTGTAATAGGAAACAGAAAAAGAGCGTGGTATAAGGGGACGTCTGATCGGCCGGCATTGTCGGCCGGTCAGACGTGTTATTGCGTACAACTCATATCATGGAAGGATTTAAGATGAATACGATATTTTCTTTTACCGGTGCGGGCAAGATAGTGTTCGGCAACGGGGCATTTGAACAGCTGGCCGAGCAGATAAAAACGCTGGGCGGCAGCAAGCCGCTGGTCGTCCTCGACAAAAACCTCTCCGCCGCGGGATTGAAGGAGAAGGTAACCGACTATTTCAAAAAGGCCGGCATGACCATTGCCGTCTTTGACAAGGTGGAGGGGGAGCCCCCCCTCGAACTGGCCGATGAAGGCGCGAAGGCGGCAACGACCGGAAAGTGCGATGTCGTCGTGGGAATCGGCGGCGGGAGCACCATGGACGTGGCAAAGGCCGTGGCGGTTATCCCCGCCAACAAGGGAAAGGCCAAAGACTACCTGGGCCTGGGTAATGTCCCGGGGCCGGGACTTCCCACCATCATGGTTCCGACAACTGCCGGCACGGGGAGCGAGGTCACCTTTACCTCCGTCTTCATCCGCAAGGACCTGAACAAGAAGGAGGGGATGAACAGCCCGTACCTCTATCCCGACATCGCCCTCCTCGATCCGGAGTTGACACTGAGTATCCCGTCACATGTAACGGCGACCACCGGGGTTGACGCCCTGTGTCACGCCATCGAATCATATACATCGATCACGGCAAGCCCCATGAGCGAACTGGTATCGCTGGAGGCGATCGACCTGATCTCCTCAAACCTGCGGACCTGCGTCCACAACGGGGCCGATCTGGAGGCGCGGGGGCAGGTGCTCCTCGGAAGTCTGTACGCCGGTCTGGGCCTGGCCAATGCCGGGGTCACCGCCGTGCACTCCCTCTCCTACCCCCTGGGCGGCATGTATGGAATCCCCCATGGTCTGGCGAACACGCTCCTCCTCCCGGTGAGGTGATGGGCGTACCCACCGATGGTTTCTCCCTGAACGAGGCCGCGGGTATGGCCGTCGGCGCGGTAGAAGACCTGATCGATGACTGCGGGATCTACGAAACACTGGAGACGCTCGGCATAGCGGAGGAAGACTTTCCGAAACTGGCACAGGCCGCCATGACCGTGGCCCGGCCGCTGGCGAACAACCCGCGATCGGTTACGGAAAAGGACGCCATCGATATATACAACGACGCATACTAAACCGGAGGAATACAATGGCAGGCAGTGAACTGATAGGAAAAGAAGAGAAAAAAGAGGTAATGGACATCCTGGAGACGGGTATCTTCATGCGGTACGGCTTCGACGAGGAGCGCAAGGGGGTCTTCAAGGTCAAGGAGTTCGAAAAGGCATTCGTCGACTATCTGGGCATCGGCCACGCCCTGGGCGTGACATCAGGGTCCGCGGCCCTGAAGGTTGCCCTGACCGCCTTGGATGTGGGACCGGGAGACGAGGTCCTTGTCCCCGCGTTCGATTTCATCGCCACCTATGAGGCGGTGCTGGAGGTCGGAGCCATCCCGATCATGACAGACATCGACGAGTCTCTGAACCTCGACCCCGAAGACATCGAGGCAAAGATAACCCCCGCCACGAAGTGCGTGATCCCCGTCCACATGTGCGGGGCGGCCGCGCAGATCGACAAGATCATAGAGATCGCGAAGAAGCACAACCTGGTCGTCCTCGAGGACAATGCCCAGGCCTGCGGCGGCAGCTACCGGGGGAAGAAACTGGGAACATTCGGCGACATGGCGATCCTGAGCTTCGACTACTACAAAACGATGACCACCGGCGAGGGGGGCATGGTCCTGACGAACAGCAAGGCCCTCAAGGACGCCCTGGGGGCGGTCCCCGGGATCGGCTTCAGGAAGCTGTTCGATCCCGACGGCGACACGGCGACCTTCCTGGGTTTCAATCTCCCGGACGAGGCGACCGCGAAACGCTTCCAGAATCTCCTCGCCGACAGGGGCGTGGGCACGATATACTACCGCGACAACACCTGGCACTACGCCCCGAGGTGGGAACACCTGATCGCGCGGGCAACCGCCAATTCAAAGCAGTTCCCCTTCACCAACCCGATGTACAAGGGGACGGTTCGCTACAGCGTGGAGGACATCCCCCACGCCGAAGAGATCATGAGCCGGACGCTCTTCATGATCATACCGGTCAAGATGTCCGAAGAGGCGAGGGCGAAGATCACCGACGCGATAGCGGAGGCGGCAAAGGAACTGTAAGGGCAAAATAGTTATGCCGAAGGTCATCTGCATCATACCGGCGCGGTATCAGTCATCGCGCTTCGAGGGGAAACCGCTGGCGGACATCTGCGGCAAACCCATGATACAGCACGTCTATGAGAAGGCCGCCGGGTTCGATCTGGTGTCGTACGTCGCCGTGGCCACCGATGACAAGCGCATCTTCGAGCGGGTGAAGGAGTTCGGGGGAAATGCCGTCATGACCTCCCCCCGCCACCGGTCCGGGACGGACAGGATCGCCGAGGCCGTGAAGGATCTCGGTCTGAATGAAACGGACATCGTCGTGAACATCCAGGGAGATCAGCCCCTCTTTGTCCCCTCGCAGATCGAGGAGGTGGCACGGCCCCTCCTGGACGATCCCTCGCTGAATTTTTCCACCCTCATATACGAGATCCGGCGCAAGGAAGAGATCCGCCACCCCAACGCGGTCAAAGTCGCCTTCGATAAGGATCACTTTGCCCTCTACTTCTCCCGGGCGACAATCCCCTATGACCGCGACAAGAAAGAAACCATCCCTTACTACAAACACCACGGCATATACGGCTACCGCCGGTCGTTTCTGAGAATCTTCACCGCTCTGGAGGTTGGCTTTCTGGAGAAGACCGAGGCCCTCGAACAACTCCGGGCGATGGAGAACGGATACCGGATAA
>JAFCZZ010000586.1 GCA_019314085.1 Deltaproteobacteria bacterium
CCCAGCAGGATCAGTGAAAAAACCTTCGCGAAAATAACTACTGCCCGGTCAAATTCATTCATCATGCGGTCCCCAAAATCGACCGCCTTGTCTTCTGCTTTTTCAACACATCGAGGCATTTTGATTCCTCCCTCACTTTAGTGTTTTCAGGATCCCTTTGATCGGGACGAGTTTCTCGCCACGCCCGCCGTCTTTCAGATGCCGTCCGCGCTTGAGATCCTCCTCACCGTCCCGGAGATCCTCTTCCTCATGCCTGCCCTGCGCCCGCGCCTCTTCCTGGGCGATCCCGATCATGATCTTTTTGAGATAGTTGTGCCCCGTCAGATTGTCCGGGAAGCTGCGGTGCGCCATCTCGTTCAGCGCGTCGGCGATCCCCTTCCGGCTGATCTGGTAGCTCTTTTTCCGGTAGGTGAACGACTCCATCTCAAAAAGCTTCGCCATCTCCTCCAGGAGAAGGCGGAGCTTTTTCATGTGCGACTTCATCGGCGAGATCCCGAACAGTTCGCAGTATGCAAAGACCAAGTTCGCGTACGTCTGCGACCCGAATTTTGATGTCAGCTGGATGATTGTCCGGATATCGCCCTCAGCCTGGACTTCCATAAAATTGCATTCCTTTCTACAATAGGGGCATTTGAAGTTCATTCGGGCTGTTCCCTTCGGGGCGGTTTCCTTATGCACCAGATCCGGTCCTGGAGCCCCCGCTCCATGATGCACATCGCCTCGGCCTGGATGCTCCGGCGCAGGGCGTCCGCAGTCTTGACATCTCTCCGGTGATCCTTCGCCGCCTCTTTCAGCGCGTTGAGGATGTCGATATCCCCTCCCTCGAAACAGAGCACGAGCCGCTCGACTGTCTGGATCTTGATCTCAGGAGGCTCTTCCTCCGGCGGGTCAGCGGGCGGCTGTGCCGCGGTCTTGCCCTGGGGCTCCTCGGTCGGCTTTGTCGGGGAATGTTTCCGGCCCCGGATCTCTCCATTCCAGATCCGCACCTTGATTGCCGCGAGCGCTTTTTCTTTCTCCTCGCCCTTTAATCCCCGCGCGGCGGAGTAACATATGCCGCACTTGTCGCCGCTGACCAGGGTGACCTCCTCGGGCCACTCACAGTTGCTGCAGATGCCCTTTTTTGTTTCCTTGACACATACCTCCCCAGTATTTGTAGTAACGTTGCTGTTACCGGAAAAAGTCCATAGCCCCTACCTGTCCTTCTCGGCATTGCAAGGATCGATCAGAGATCTCAGAGCCATTGCGCCGACCTGAGCTGCTTCTTCCCGAGTAAGTTGGTCGGCTACGTTACCCTTGATACAGCCCCATAATTGGTCCACCTCTTCCTTAAGAACTGCATACCCTTCATGAGCAGAATTAAAGGGTTTGTGCTCTTTGACCGCTCTGCCGTATTCTTCCACAACTAACTGCACTGCCTGTTCAGCTCTCATTTTGCTCTCTTACCTCCCCAAAAACACCACCTGCAGATCCCAGACGCCAAACGTCTTTGCGTCTCGGACTGTCCCGCAGAACACATCTATCCGTTCTGTGTATCTGTCATTCATCAGGTCGTTGACCCGTCTCACCCCGACACCTTCAACATAAACCCGCCCCCCGAGCCAATGCATCAGATCCCGGCTTACCGCGCAGGTCCAGCCGGCCTTTGGCTTTTCCATCGTAGCTGTGTGTATCGGACCATCGTTTGTCTCGCACCGTCTGGCCGTGTATGCCGTGACCGTGGCTTGGATCGCGGCCGTTGAAGACTGACAGACGACTGTTTTCTCCGGCAGCGGCCGCGGCAGGTGCAGGATGATGTACCCCTGCGTGGCGATTATCAGCGCCGCGAGGGCGGCTATGGAGAGGCGGGCGGTCATGGTCATTTCTCACGGCGTTTCATAAACGCCCACATCGTCAAACGGGTCAGGGCATAGAGCAGGAGGAAGACCCACCCGATCAGAATTTTCCCCGCCAGGTTCATGCCGCTCCACCAAAACTCGTCAAAATTGTGTTTCTCCTTCTCCGACCTTGTTCGACCGGCGTTCCTCGATCTCCCACATCTACCCGACTTCACTCTCATTCACCATCGCGAGAAGGCCGTGTTTGGTCACCAACGCGAGCTGGCCGGGCTTGAATTCCACGGCATAGTGGCCGAGGATTGATTTGTATATCGCCTCGCCCGTTTTTGTCTTCCCAACGGGCTCATCACCCCACACGCGATGGCTGAACTGCATCCCTTTACCCTTCACGCCTCTCACCTCACGCCTCCGCCTGCCGTCTGGCCCGCCCCGCGCTCCCGGATCCGCGCCGACTGATCGCCTTGATCGCCTCGATCGTCTTGTGGGCCTTATTAAAGGTAAGGAAGCGCAGATCCGCCACACCCGTCTGTGATTTAAGGAACCCTCGCAGAGACAGCTGATAGTTTCCGAATCCATCGGACGCCCAGTACCAGCGCATACCGTTCCAGTCGGTTTCTATCCGCGCG
>JAFCZZ010000083.1 GCA_019314085.1 Deltaproteobacteria bacterium
ATCTCAGCATCCTCGGGCGTCCACACCTCATAGGTGATGGTGATGAATTTTCGCGCCATGGCCTAGTCCCCCGCCGGCCAGAAGCCGAAGTCCGCTCCATCCCCTGGGTGGGCTCCGAAGTACGTGCCCTCGGGAGCAAACTCGTTCAGCTGCTCAAACAGCCAATCTAAATCCCACTGGGCCGCCTCGTCGTCATAGTAGCCGGGCTCACCCATCCGGCGCTCCATGCTGCCCAAGGCGCTGTCTAGGTTTCCAATGCGCCGCACCCGCTCTGGGGCGTCCGCACCGGGCTCGAACGTGCTTGACTCTTTGACGTCGTCAAGCACGTCCATGAAAGCCGGGATGAGGTCCTCGGGCCGGAGCGTCCCCTCGATGACCGTGCCAACTTCCGGATTGGAGCGCATGGCAGTGCGCCCGGAGCCCCGGGAGCCAGCACGGGTCAGCTGCCAAGTGGCCTCAGCCTGTTTGGCCGTGCGCCCCTGCCGCCGCTGCTTGTTGATGAACCGTTGCTTTGGAGTTTGCTTTTTCGTCCTAGCTTTGCCCATGGTCTGATTCCTCGTCGTAGACGTCGGAACCGTCCCCAGCCGGCGGCGGTGGATGAAACTTGCGTTTGATCAGCTTCTCAATGCGGGCGCGAGCCCGGACCACCTCAGGACGAGCCGAATGCATGAGCACGATCTCAGCTTCTGGATCCAGACCCATGCTTTGCAGAGCCGCAGCGGTAGTCATCGCCGCAGAAACGATCCGGGCAGCCACGCCGTAGCCTCCCGGCAACAGGCCGCCAAGCTCCTTGCCGACGCCAGCTAGAAATTCAAACACGTCGCCAGCATCGACACTCATGGCGCCTCCGGATTGCAGCCCATTAGTTCCAGCGGGATCGGCGTAACCTCGGCCGGCCACACTCGTTGCAACCTGCACCACGCCGCCTCGAGCGCGCCTAGGGACGCAGCAGTGTCACCATCACTGTCAAGAGCCCTGGCCCAGCTGTGCTGCGCCAGCTGTACGGCCTCGTGCGCCTGCCACACGAGGTTCCAACGGCCGTCCAGCACCGCAAGCCGAGCACGAGTGTCAGCCTCAGAGTCGGAGGCCTCGACAATGCCAGCTCCTGCCCTCTCGTACTCGGCCACGAGCAAGGGCAGCGCCTCGTTGGCCGCCACACCCACCGCTGAAGCCGCCACACGCTGATCGGCTAGCGTCGGAGGCTGCATGGCAAACGAGGAGCAGCCAGTGCAGAGAGAGCCGAAAACCAACGAGCAGCACGCTCCAAAGAGCAGCAGCACCGAAAGCCGCGCGGCACGATGAATGATCAGGTGACGGTTCATGCCATGACTGGTTACCTCGCGGCTGGGCTGAAAACAACCATACCGTAGACTAACAAGATGGCTCGCCGAGAACCAGCCAAAAGGGAGGGGCAACTATCGAAGGCCGCTGGGCCGGTCGAGCCCATTCCAGCACTGCACCATACAAGGTCCGCAGTAGCCCACCTGCCGACCGGTTACCAGAAAGGCGATGGCATCGGCGGTCCATTCAATCTGGTCCTCGGAGCGTTCCTGCCAAGCCGCCACTTTTCGGGGAGCGCCGCGCGATGGCAGCGGCCGCCACTGCGCCGCCTCGTAGCGAGCCACCAGACGAAAGTGCGCCGGATAGCTGAAGTCAGCTGCGTGGCCAAATTCGTGCGCCAGAATAGACGTGAGCGTTTCGAGCGGCAAGTCTGCGGCCTCGGGCGCAAGCTGAATCTGACGACCGTCGGTGCGGCAAGCCGCAAAGTGTCGATCGCAATCGTGAGCACCTGGCTCGATGAGAAGCCGGGTCCTGCGCAAAAGGTCGAGCTTGACCCCGGGTTCGACCAGGTGCGCGACAAATACGTCGCGCACCGCGTCAAAACACGGGGCCACGATGCTGGCGGCCTGTTCGATGTCCAGCTCAACCATCAGCGACGCCCGAGTTGGCGCGCCACAGCAAAGCAGTGCTGGCTCATCTGCTTTTCCTGCTCCTTCGACATCCAGCCGTTGCGTCGCATCTGCACGAGGTGCCCCTCGCACTCGCCCGGCTCGACCAACGGGGCGATCATCTCACCGCACCGTGAGCACGTAGATCCCGTCGGGTACCAGGAATGCTGGATTGCGGGCATGCCGGGCTTGGACTGCGCCTGGCGCCACTCGCTAGCAAACGCCGGGGCCACTCCGGAGAAGGCCTCATGAGGGGACACGTCGTACTTCAGGGCGATGAGCTCTGGCCACAGAATAGTCAGGTGCTTTGGCTTGCCACAACCACCCTCCCGAGGCCCCGTACAGTGAAGCTCCACCAACAGACCGTCGGCCTGATACTGGTGGCGCAGCGACTCGTGAGCACTGAGCCCCTCGCCGCCCAGGCAGCCGCCGCTGTTTTTTTCGATGATGTCGCCAAAGCCGTCGAAGGGTTGAGTCATGTCTATGCCGCTCCTTGTCGTTCTGTGCCCATCCTACATCACTAGGACACAACGCAAAAGGCCTCCACTTGAGGGGCTGTCAGCCTTGTAGGGGCCCGCTTTGCCACCAGCGACACAGCGGGCTGCGAGGCCTAAGGGGCCGGAGGCGGCTCCGAGCCGCTTTTGCCGTCAGGCTCGCCCTCGCCCGCCTCCTTGTTTTTCTCGAGCAGCGCATCGTGCTCTTTTTGCCACGCTTCAGGCAATTCGCTAGGCGCATCCTTGACCGCATCCATGAACGGCACCAGCGAGCCGATGATGTTGGGGATGAAGGGGCTGTCGGGATGAGGTGAGAGGATCGTCTCCATCAAAATGGCATGATCGGAGTCCTCGACGGGCACGAACACCAGCGCCTCATCGACGGCCTTGTCGATCTTGAGCTGAGCCCGAGCTCGCTCGTACCCACGGCCAAAAGCGATGTCGCAGAGCCTGCCGCGCAAAAAAATCTTGTGCGCCATCATAATGGGGACGGGCTCACGCCCGCTGGGCCCCGCCCACGGCTCGCCGGTCATCCGATCGACAAGCGCCACATCTTCGCAGAGACGGATGTACTTCATGATGCCGGCACCAGGTTCTTTTTCGCAGCCAGGTGCTTCCAGACCTTGTCGCTGATGCGCGCCAAGTCAGACAGCTCTTTTTCCGTCAAGACCTTCTCGTCAACAGGCTCGTCGCTCATGATGCTCTCGCCATCATCGGTCCTCATGTCGCTCGAGGCGCGCAGCTGGTGGGGCGGCACATCCGAGCTGTAGTAGGTGAGCCGGCGGGCCTTCAGCTCGTCGTTCACTTGCGCTTTCGGGCGGCTCTTTTCGTAGTGTGGCATAACTTCCTTTTCAGCCTGTCGGCTCCACAGAGCCGGAGTAGAGAGGCAACATACCAGATGCCAAACGGTTCGTCGCCTCTAAGTTACCCGGCGGCGCAACAGATGTGCGGGCGCCCTAAGGTGCGACGGTCTGTCCTACATCAAGCACGTCAATACGCCCGATCCAGCGAACGTCCTCAACGGAGTGATCGACACCAAGCTCGCAAGTCATCAAATCCGCGATGGTCGCGTCGGAGGTGACTTCCGATTCCACCACCGGCCACCCTTGGAACTTTTCACCGTCTGCCATTTTGCGGTTTTCTCTGTCTCAACTAGGAACGTCGGCAGTGAAGTTGCTGGCATCCATGTTGACCATCGTGCCGTCATTTGAATTAGTCGAATCGTCTTGAATGGTGGGGCTAGTTGCGCCGTCTCCCATTCTCCAATAACCAACCATGTCAGGCTCTGAAGAAAGCAACCGATTGTCGACCGGCTCGCCGCTGTTGTAGATCGCTGTGACCTCTGCCAAAGAAAGCTCACTGTCGTAAATTGCAACGTCGTCAATCTTGCCGGCAAGATAGGCATCCAAAGCAGTTCTTGTTCCGATCATAAATGGGGCAGAGCTGACGGTGGTTAGAAGCAAGTTGTCCGCCGTCGTCCCAAACGCTTGGGAAGCGCCATCAACGTAACAAGTCAGGCCCGCCAAGGTGCTCGAACCGTCATGCATAAACACTACGTGATGCCAGTCTCCGTCGATCCATGTCGCAGTTGTTGCGGCATACATCCAATCGGACACGGCCGTATTGCCGTAGAAAATGAGTTGTAGGCGCCCATCGGCAACCAGGTAAAGCCCGTACCCCCTATTGGTTCCACCGTCTTCCATTTTGGACACCAAGAAGGCGCCCCCACTGGACACTTTGAACCACAAAGAGATCGACAGCGGATCGGTTCGATCAAAGTCGAGTACATCCCCCATCGTCACATATTCATCGGTACCATTAAACGTGCTCGAAAGCTGAGAGAACGTGCCAAGCACATCTTGCTCAACCTGAAGAACATCAATGCGACCAATCCAGCGAACGTCCTCTGAAGCTGTGCCGGTTACCCGCACCCGGGCGTTGTTGACGTCGGCGTCGACCGTCACCGTCCACCCAGTCGTCTGAGGATCGACCTCTACCGGAGTGCTGCTGCCACGCAGAGCGGCATTGGCCGCCCCGGCCTTGTTGAACAGGTGAATGGCATCGTAGCTATACACCTCGTTACTCTCTCCATCGTCGTAGCGCTGAGCGAACACACTCACGAGCAACTTGACTGACTGATCAGCACCCAACTCGTAAGTCATCAAATCCGTGATGGTCGCGTCGGAAGTAACTTCCGATTCCACCACCGGCCATCCTTGGAATTTTTCACCGTCTGCCATTTTGCGGCTCTATCTTTTTGCTCTGTCCTGCGTTGATCACGGTGGGACGTCGGCAACGAAGTCTCCAGCGACAACGGGGGCCTCTGTGGTGCCGTCTGTACCAGAAACGCCGCGCTCGATCATATTTCCAGCGCCGACGGCGGCTCCGTCTCCAAGGGTTGCCCAAAATACGGGGTTGACGAAGCTCATGGCTCGAAGGTTCTGGGGGACGCCTCCACCATAAAGCTCAGTGACCTGAGCAGCGGTCATCGCAAAATTCCAGGCCGCCGCGTGACACAGGTTGCCGGGGAATTCAGCCACCCCCCCTTGTACGTTTCCAACGACGACTTTTGCGGTTGGCAAAACGGTCGTGGTGGTGACGCTACCGGTGCCCGTCTTTTTTGCTCCGGTCATTTCCACACCATCGATGTAGATATGGATATCAGAGGACGTTAGCGGGCTGTTTCCATCGGAGACGGCTACCACCTGATGCCAGTTACCATCCCTCACATTTGGAGCCCCACCAGCGGTGGCCGAGACTGTATCCAAACTCTGGAGGGCAGCCCTTGGCCCAGTGAACCCGATGTTGTTTGTGCCGAGAGGAACAAAAAAGCACCACCCGGTGCTGGTGGAGTAACTCCCAAATAGGGTGTCATCGCTAGCGGACGAAGTTTTGAACCAAATGGAAGCCGTGAAAGGGTCATTTCGTTCAGGCTGTGCAGATGGCGTGGCTGGATAGGTTACATATTTTCCATCGCCCGCCACGCCGGGGAGAAGCAAAGAAGTGGTCAGAGGTGCATAGTCTCCAGCCACTTCGCCATTGACAGGAACGTCAGCAGTAAAGTTGCTGGCGTCCATGTTTGTCGTAGTGCCGTCATTCCCGCTGGCCGACCTGTCGACGATGGTGGGCGACGTGTCGCCGTCGCCCATGAGCCAATATCCAACCATGTTCGAAGCGGTACTGAGAAGGCGATTGTCGGCAGGCTGGACAAGGCTAAAAAGATCTGCGACCTCGGCTTGCGAAAGAGCCTTATCGTAAACGGCTACGTCGTCTACTTGGCCGACGTAATAGGAGGGGGCGCCGCTGGTGTAACCGCCGATTTTGAATGGTTCGGTATTAATGGTAGTCGAAACTAAGTTGTCGTGGTTAGGGGCGGACTTTGTGAGGATCGTCCCATCCACATAAAATTCCACGCCAGAGGCCGCGGAGCTACCGCTGTATGTCACTACGACGTGATGCCACTTGCCATCAGTCACCCCAGCGACCGCTTGCACGTAAAGGCTGTTTGAGGCCCACGTGTTAACGAATCCAAAGGCTAGAGAGGTGCCAACACCAAAGACCATGCCGATAGGAGCTAACCCAGCCCACTTGGTGATTAACGAACCGCCAGAGGTCGTTTTCACCCATAAGGAGATAGAAAGGGGGTCTAGGCGGTCAAAACTAAGCTCCGCGACGTTGCCCATAGCCACAAGCTCATCTGTGCCATTGAGGGTGCTCGAAAGCTGAGAGAATGTGCCAAGCACCTCCTGCTCAACCTGCAATGCGGTAATATTTCCGATCCAGCGAACGTCCTCTGAAGCTGTGCCGGTCACCCGCACCCGAGCGTTGTTGACATCAGCATCGACCGTTACCGTCCACCCGGTCGTCTGAGGATCAACCTCTACCGGTGTGCTACCGCCTCGCAAGACGGCCCCGGCCGCTCCCGCCTTGTTGAACAAGTGAATGGCAGAGTAGGTGTAGACCTCATCACTTTCTCCGCTGTCGTACCGCTGAGCAAGCACCTTCACTACCAACTTGACCGACTGATCGGCACCAAGCTCGTAGGTCATCAGATCCGTGATGGTGCCGTCAGCGGTGGTCTCCGAGCCCACCACCGGCCATCCTTGGAATTTTTCACCGTCTGCCATTTTGCGGTTTTCTCTGTCTCAACTAGGAACGTCGGCAGTGAAGTTGCTGGCATCCATATTGACCGTCGTACCGTTGTTCGAATTGGCCGAATCATCTGGAATAGTAGGACTCGTCGCATTGTCTCCCATTCTCCAATAACCAACCAAATTGCCGGACGATGACAACAGTCGATTGTCCACTGGCTCACCACTGTTGTAGAT
>JAFCZZ010000084.1 GCA_019314085.1 Deltaproteobacteria bacterium
TCATCCGGAGAAGGTGACCTATCAGCAGGAGGATTCCCTGGCTAGCTTAAGGAGACAATGGGGTTTCGTCAGACTGCTGGTGAAGCAGAAGACCCAGATCCTCAATCAGTTCGAGTCTCTGCTGTACACCGCCAGTCCGGAGTTGATCACCTATTGCAAATCGGGCGTCCCGGCTTGGCTTCTGAAACTCTTGAAACAATATCCTACAGCGGCCAAGCCCGCAAAAGCCAAAGCATCTTCGGTTGCCCGGACACCTTATGTAACTGCAGACCGCGCCAAGAAATTGGTCGACCAAGCTAAAAAGAGCATCGCCTCCGCCACCGATGAAACAACCGGAAAGCTGGTTTCTGCCATGGCCGAGCAGATCATCCGCATGGAGGAGACCATCCGGATTCAAACCCAGCAGATGGTCAAACAGTGCGCCATTCCGGAAATCGCTTTGCTGAAAACCTTCCCCGGAATCAGCGACGCTTCCGCTATTGGCTTGATGCTCGAAATCCAGTCCGTAAAACGGTTCTCTTCCGTCAAGAAGCTGGCTGCCTTCTTCGGGCTTCATCCTGCGTTCAAAACCAGCGGCGATGGAACCAGCTCCGTCCGCATGAGCAAACAGGGACGCAAGGAACCCCGGAAGATCCTTTTTATGGTCGCCATGGTTTCCCTGACGGCCGATCCCCATATCCGGGAAATCTATGAAGCACATACGGAAAAGGGAATGAAAAAGATGGCGGCCATTGGACTGTGTATGCACAAAATCCTGCGGATTATCTACGGCATGCTAAAAAACAATCAAGCCTATGATTCCCAGGTGGACCAGGAAAACAGGGAAAACAGGACGACTCGGGAAGCAACCCACACCGCGAAAAATGAAAACCGTCGCTATGAGATGTTTAATCAGCAGGCACCGATCTCCAGGAGGCAAAACAACAAAAGGAAGGAATGGGAACAGTCCCAAGGTGATAACATCACCCAGTGCGGGATCGACGTTTCCACCCCCTCCGCTGCCTGAATTAGCAAACACAGGAGGAATTGTCCAGGTTTTACCAAATTTTCAAAGAACGACTCGCAACACTGATTGGCATAAAAATACCAACCTCTACTGTTGACTTTGAAAGGAATAACTATTTATGCTATTTATGCTTGCCGTTTAGCGCCTTATTTATTGGTTTGAACAACTCCCGTAGGGCTGGCCAATAAAGAATCTCGCCACTAGACAGTTGAATCCCATCTGAGAATCCGTGCGCGCTGATGTGAAGGATTGGGAGTAGACCTGGGTTCGCAGTCATTTCCTCGTGTAGGCCAACCTTGATGGCTGCTACAAAGGATTCAAGATTTATTGCTATTCGCGAGGCACACTTGATTAGGTTCAACTCAATTGCATGACGGAGCAGATCCGCTTCAGTTCGCCCCACATAGATATCTTTAGGCGAGGGCGACTCTATGATGAAGACAAAAAACTTTAATCTCTCCCCCTGTGGAAGAACCATTTCAACTCTCTTTTAACCGCTAACAATTTACATTTATTTTCTTTATACAAAGCAACCACTGCAACTTTGAAGTACAATAACTTTAAAAAAACTAAAGCCCTATCTCTCATTTTGAGAAACAGGGCTTTCGATGATCAGACCATAATCCCCCCAAGGTTACATCTGTTCAAAAGCGCGTACGATATGTTCAAAATATGCTAAATCACTAACTCCATAATCATGCCTTGTCAAGAAGTATTACGGTGAGACTTTCAATCGGTAATCATTGAATTTCTTTTGAAAGATATCTGAGCCTTTGTAGGTGTAGCCACTAACAATCGCCTTCATTATAAACACGGATCTGTTCTTTGAGGTTCTCAGGAATTTTCAAGGAACGACCGGCGATGCGCGGAACATTCTGCGTCATTGCTGTGCCTGGTACTGTGTACGTCTTTCATTTGACACACCATTGCTTTCCAGCGCGCTCAGCTTCCTTCAACAGGAGCACCTTATTTTTTATTCTCCTCGTTGACACACAAGAGGAACCCGCTATCCTTTCTCAACGGAAAGACAGATTCAGGGCCTAACCGTTTAAAATAAAAAGTAAATATACAATAGTAAAGCGGGCCCGTACCAACGCGAGGGTCAGAGGGGTTTTTCATAATTGTCGGATAAAGGGTTGCTGGAGATCAAAAGTCCTTAAGTTTGCTGGTGAGAATGCCGATGGAACCATACGTAACTATACGTATGATATTCATCATGGGAGGAAAGCTGTGAGAGATTGTATGGGTGTTCTAAGATATCACGCACGACATGCGCAGGGGGAATCTCGCTAATACAATGGGCCTCGTTAAGATTAATCAGATAAGTCCCGGAATGTCGCTGGCCGAGGATCTGCGGGATTCCAGGGGCCGTTTTCTCCTGCCAAACGGAGCGGATCTTACTGAAAGGCACATTCGGGTGCTCAAGATGTGGGGGGTTATTGAGGCAAACATCGAGGGCATAGCCGCAGAGGATGTGGAAGATGCTGCCGCTCTGGAGATTGATCCCGCGCTGATAGAGATGGCCGAGAAAACAGTTCGCGGGCGGTTCCGTTATTCCAACTCCGATCACCCGGTTACCCGGGAACTGCTCCGCCTCGCCACATTGCAGAAAGCGGAAGAAATGCGAAAACAGGCCGAGGAGGATGCCGAAGGCGGTGGCGGTCTTGAAGATGATACGGATTCTGATGAGATGCCGGCAGTGGAACCCGACAAAATCGATTTCCATAAATTTATACGGCGTCACATCCTGGAGCTTCCGACTCTGCCGATGATATTCCTGAAAATGAACGAGACCATAGCCAAGCCCAACAGCTCGGCGAACGATATTGCCATGGTGATCAGTAAGGATACCAGTCTCTCCGCGCGGCTTCTCAGAATTGTCAACAGTTCCTTCTACGGTTTTCCATCCAAGATTGACAGTATATCGAGGGCAGTGGCTATCATCGGAACACGGCAGTTGAGCACACTGGCCTCCGGGGTTACGATCATAAACATGTTCAGAGATATTCCGTCTGATATTATTGATATGCAATCATTTTGGAGGCACAGTATTGCCTGTGGTGTCAATGCGAGGATTATCGCGAGTTATCAGGGGATACAAAACACGGAGCGTCTGTTTCTCTCCGGCCTGCTTCACGACATCGGCCGTTTGATCTTATACAACTACGCGCCGGACCATGCCGTATACGCCCTTACGAAAGCAAAAAATACCCAGGGTATGTTAAACGAAATAGAATATGAAGGTCTGGATTTCGACCATGCACAGGCGGGCGGATTGCTTCTCAAGAGGTGGAAATTGCCCCCTCTGATAGAGCATGCCGTTCAGTATCATCACACTCCGCTTAAATCCCGTGACCGCCTGGAACCTTCCATTGTGCATCTGGCAGATATCATGGCAAATGCCATGGAAATCGGTTCGAGCGGGGAACATTTCGTTCCACCACTGGATTCGGGTGCCTGGGAATGTATAGGACTGTCGGTAAATGTTCTGGACGTAATTATAAAACAGGCGAATCGCCACATCGAAGAGATATTGGGGTTTTTCTATTCAGATGAACACTAACGGCAAAACAAAAAAAGACAGATCATACCTTGAAGAGCGGGTCCAGTATCTGGAAAATATCAATCGCTTTACGCTGGACGCGCTGGAGACAGCGGCCTCTATTGGAGACTTTCAGCCAAGTATCAGCAAGATGCAGGACATCTCCGTCATTTTAGACGAAACAAAGACACGAATACGCACCTTGATACCGCTCAAGGACATGGCTTTTTATCTCGTGGATGAAGACAACAACGAATTTGTCACCTCCACGGGGGAACCCTCGGAGTACCAATCATATATTGAGAAAGAGGTTGGTTTCTTTATTGATGATGGGATATTCGCCTGGACCTTGAGAGAGAAAAGGCCTGTTATCGTTTCGTCAAAACAGCACGAGCGCCGCTTTGTTCTCCATGTCATGACTACCAGTTCCCGGATACGGGGAATGTTTGTCGGTCTGCTGGAAGAGGGAGACGACGGCATCCCCGACGTATCTCTGTCGATGCTTTCCATTATTCTCCTGAACAGTTCTAATGCGTTGGAGAGCCATGAGCTGTACAACATGATCCGAGGGATCAACGAAAATATTCAGAAGAAGAAAAATTATAAGATGTTATTTGAAGCAGCACCTGACGGGGTGGAGGTCATTGACGCGCGGGGGAATATCGTTGATTGCAATAAGGCCCAGGCGATGCTGCTCGGGTATGACCATGGGGATCTTATCGGAAGCCACACCACACAGTTCTTCTGGAATGGCAACGAAGCCCTCTTTGAAGAGCGGGTGCGCAGTCTGAAGGAGAAGGGTTATCTTGAAGGCGAGATAGAGCTTGTCAGTAAGGATGGAACCGTTATTCCCGTGTGGAGGAAGGGGAGTGCGATCTATGATAAAAATAAAAAGTTTGTCGGGTATGTGGTCTACAATCGCGATCTTTCCCATCGGAAGAGGGTGGATGAGGAGAAGAAGAAACTCGAATCCGAACTCAGGCAGGCGCAGAAGATGGAGGCCATCGGCGCCCTTGCGGGCGGCGTGGCGCATGACCTGAACAACGTCTTGGGAGGTCTTGTAAGTTACCCCGATCTGCTGCTGATGCAGATCCCGGATGACAGTCCGCTGAAGAGGCCTATCCTTACCATTCAGCGGTCAGGGAAGAAGGCGGCGGCCATTGTTCAGGATCTGCTGACGCTGGCGAGGAGGGGGGTCACCGTTGAGGAGGTGGTAAACCTGAACGATGTCGTATCCGATCACTTCAAGACACCGGAACATGAGAAGATACAGTCAATCCATCCCCATGTACGGTTCAAGATCAATCTTGAAGAAGGCCTGCCGGATATTGTTGGTTCACCGGTTCACCTGTCCAAAACGGTCATGAATTTACTCTCAAACGCGTCGGAGGCGATGTCCGATAAAGGGAAGATCACCATATCTACCGGAAGCCGGTATGTCGACCAACCCATAGCGGGGTATGATACGGTCAAGGAGGGGGAATATACGATTCTCACGGTTTCCGACGAAGGTATGGGTATGTCGGAGGAGGACAAAAAACGGGTCTTTGAGCCCTTCTATACGAAGAAGGTCATGGGAAGGAGCGGGACGGGTCTGGGCATGGCGGTCGTGTGGGGTACCGTAAAAGATCACAACGGATATATCGATATTCAGAGTACCGAGGGAAAGGGGACAATAATTACCGTATATTTCCCGATAACAAGGAAAGAGACGAAAAAGGGTAAAACCCTTGTGCCCATTGAAGCGTACCGGGGAAAGGGGGAAACGGTTCTGGTTGTTGATGACATGGAGGAACAGAGAGAGATCGTCTCCGGTATGCTCGACAGTCTTGGGTATGCCGTCTCGTCCGCCTCAAGCGGAGAGGAGGCGGTCACGTATATGGAAACCCATGCAGTCGATCTCCTGCTCCTCGATATGATCATGGACCCCGGTATGGACGGACTTGAGACATACAAAAAGATCCTCAAGGACCATCCCGGTCAGAAGGCCCTCATTACCAGCGGATTCTCCGAGACAAAACGTGTCAAGGAGGCTCAGAGCCTTGGTGTCGGGGCGTATATAAAGAAACCTTTTGTGCTGGAAGAGATTGGAAGAGCTGTCAGGCATGAATTAGCTACATAAGCAACAATCTTATCCCCGCCCCTTCCGCTCCATAGAGTTATTCCCTCAGATGGGGTTGCCCTGTTAACGAAGGGGCCTGCAACGCGGAGGTACAACCCCACTATTGATTGAAAAGCTCTCGTATCTTCTGGGAAATTTGTTCTATGCTGAAGGGCTTCTGTATGAAACCATCACAGCCTTGTTCCATTATCTCTCGTGCCTGACCGTTGATGCTGTATCCGCTTGACAGAAGGACCTTGATGCCGGGATTGATCTTTTTGAGGATATCGTACGTCTCTCCGCCCCCTATGTCGGGCATGATCATGTCCAGGATAACCAGGTCGATCGCGCCCTGTTTTTCTTTGTAGATCTCGATGGCCTCTTTCCCGCTTTGTGCGGTGAATACCGTGTAGCCCAGGAAGTTCAGTATCTCTCCGCCGACATCGACGATCAGCTCCTCATCATCTACCAGGAGGATTGTTTCATGTCCCATCAGCGGCTGCTCTTCTCTGGCCGTTGTCCCCTGATCCTTGGCCACCGAACCCAGTGCGGGCAGGTATATATTGAAGGTGGTCCCGATCCCCTCTTCGCTGTATACGGTGATAACACCATTGTGGTTTTTGATGATACCGTAAGCGGATGCCAGTCCCAACCCGGTACCCCTCCCCATCTCCTTGGTGGTGAAGAAGGGATCGAACACCCTCTTCGCCGTTTCTGCATCCATTCCCGTGCCGGTGTCTGTAATAGAAATCTTTACGCAATTGCCGGGTTTAAGGTTATAGGGTTCCAGATACTCCTTGTCGAGGGTGACATTTTCCGTCTGAAGGTAGATCTCGCCGCCATCGGGCATGGCCTGCCAGGCATTGACATAGATGTTGAGGAGGGTCTGTTCTATCTGACCCTGATCCGCCTCCACCATCCAGATGTCGTGCTGATATTTGCTGTGTATCTTGATTTCCTTCTTGGTTCGGCCGAACATCCCGGAAGACTTCTTGGCAAGTTTGTTCAGGTCGGTCGGTTTGACCTCGTACTTTCCGCCCCTGGCGAAACCGAGGAGTTGCCCGGTAAGCTCCGCTCCGTCCCGGACGTACTGTTCAATATTTCTCAGCTTCTCGTAATGGG
>JAFCZZ010000587.1 GCA_019314085.1 Deltaproteobacteria bacterium
TCGATATTCTGGCCGAGCTTGTAAAGATCGATCGGCAGAACAATTAACAGGATTGTAAACGACGCGAGATGGACAAATAAGATTAATTTTTGAAAAGGAGACTACAGATGGAAGATCTAAACTCTTTTAAGATGAGACATCCAGATACCAAAAAAGTTAACGTCGAAATTTTCTGCAAAATCTTCAATGCCGGCGTGGCTGCCGGTGGAAAAAAAAGGAAAAGAAGTGTCTTCACTAAGCCTGAGGAAATTGTCATAAGAAAATTGTGGGACGAGGATTCCGACATCCGCGTTATGTGGTTAGATGATTTCAAGGCCTTTTTGGCGTTTTATGAATTTTACGTCAAAGACCAGGTTAAAATTGTTGAAATGAGTCGGGGGTAAAACCATGGCAAACAAAATCTTTATAACTCTTGATATTCTTGATAAAGGCAGCCCCAAAGTCAAGAAGTTTGGCAACGAGGCAAGTAAGTCTCTTGACAGGGTCAAGGCCAGCGCCAGAGCCGGCGCCACGCAGGCCGGCAAGATGGAGCGCGCCTGGGGCAGTGCGGCAAAGAAGATGCAGCTTCACTGGAAGGCCTATTCCGTCGCCGCGGTCGCCGCCGCGGGGATGATGGCAAAGAAAAGCATCTCCGCCTTCATGGAACAGGAAAAGGCGGAGATGAAGCTCGCCGTGGCCATGCGAAACCAGGGGGATTTCACTAAGGCAAATTTTGCAGTCATGAAAGACTATGCCGCCCAGCTTCAAAAGGTGACCACATATGGCGACGAGGTAACCCTGGCCACGATGGCCAATCTCAAGACCTACGGCATGTCCACGGAAGAGCTGAAAAAAGCAACCGTCGCGACGATGGACCTGGCCAGCGCGAAGGGAATAGACCTCAAGGCGGCCAGCGAACTTGTTGGAAAGGCGTTTGTAGGAGAGACAGGG
The DNA here is from genome assembly GCA_019314085.1 of Deltaproteobacteria bacterium. The sequence continues at coordinate 931 of JAFCZZ010000587.1, forward strand.
TCACTTTCCAAGTATGGGATTGTCCTTGAGAAGGGCATTCCCAAAACAGAAAAATTCGCCGCAGTGTTGGGTCTCATTGGTGACAGCTTCGGCGGATCCGCACAGGCCGAGATAGAGACCTACAGCGGCCAGCTCAAACAGATGTCGAACTGGTGGGGAGATATCGCGGAAAAAGTGGGCTTCGGTCTGCTCAAGGCGCTGGAAGCGGTACAATTCGCAGTCGGCATGGTAGCCACGGGCTTTTATACTGTTATGGAAGGCCTTGTCTCATCTCTCGCGAAATTCCTTCGTTATGCTGAAAAAATTCCCATCGTGGGGAAAAAATTCAAGGGCATGGCTGATACCATGGAGGATATCGCCGGAGGGCTGGGACTTGCGAAAGATAACGCCATGGAATTCACCGCCAAAAATTACAAGATGATGACGTCGTTCAATCGGGTTGAAGACGCCATAGGCAAGATGGGAGACGCGACAGGAGACGCGGGTGATAGAACCAAAAAATTAACCGCCGAGCAAAAGAAAGCCGCCGCCACAGCGGAAAAACTTCTTATGGATTTCTCTGGCAAATACCAGAAACTTACCCTGGGTGATTACAACTATGCCGTCAAAAAAATCAAGGAACAAGGCAAGATATATAAAAAAGCCGGCGCGGATCACCTGAAGGTCGAGAAGTGGGTGTCGGCGGAAATCGGAAAGGTGACTGACACAGCCACAGCATCTATTGCCGCTGACGTAGAGAAAGCCTGGGCGCTGGAGGTCAAGGCGTCTGAAGCCACAGCAAAGGCCTACATTAAATCCGCGGAAGCCAAAGCAAAGGCCACGGAAGACTATGCCCGTGAGTCCACCCGGATCTATGAGCGGCTGGTTGACGATGCAAACAAGAACTCTCTAAGCGAATATAAATATAAAGAGGGCCTGCTCGGAAAACAATATGATGAATACAAAGAACACCTTGTATCTCTTGGAAAAGAAAACGCCAAGTATGCCGATGGAGTGAAACTCCTTGACACCTGGCTTGATAATGAAAAGCAGAAGCTCTGGGAAATCTGCAGAGCCAGCTTTCTGACAATTTCTTCAACGTCCTGACCGGCAACATGGACAAAGTAAAGCTCGACTGGGATTCCATGTGGAACGCGATGGCTCGTTCCGCCGCTGATTACATGGCAAGAATTGTTACGGAAACCGCACTCAACACAGCCGCTAAAGGAGCCGCCGCCGGAATGGATTGGCTTGGCGAGGCGATGGGTTGGTGGGCCGCCGGCGCCTGGGAGATCAAAAAGGAACACATGGCCATGCTGCATCCCGGCGAGATGGTGGTCCCTAAAAGCGCCGCGGACATGATTAGAGGCAGCCAGGGCGGCGGTGGCAATGCCGGGCTTGGAGACGCATGGGATGGCGCAATGAGTGGGAACCTGTCAGCTTCCGGAGCTGCTATTATGGCGGCTTTTGCCCAGGGAACGATGGGACAGTATGGCAAAAAGACGACCGTTAATATGTTTGGTTTTATGCAGGGGAATACGTTCGGCGATTTTATGGCAAACCAGATGAGTCCGACTGCTATTGCGGGCTCGGCTCTGTTCGGCGGGATTCCAGCGGGCCTCACAGAAGCGTTTGGACTGGATGAAAAAGGCGCAAAGTTGGGTTACCGTGGCGGCGCAATGCTTGCAGCTCTGGCCGGGCTCAACCCCGCGTTAGGCATTGTCGCCGGGCTGCTTGGCATCGCCGCGGTGGAGACCGCTATTGATGCGCTGAATGTGCGTGCCTATGAAGAGCTACACGACGCGATGGAAGGTGCCCTTGGCAATATAGGCGGACGGCAGGAATTTGC
>JAFCZZ010000085.1 GCA_019314085.1 Deltaproteobacteria bacterium
CGGAGAGCGCCTCCATCCTGTCGCCGGGCAAGACGGTCCTCCTCCCCCGCCTCGACGCGGGATGTCCCCTGGCTGACACAATCACCGTCGAAGAACTGGAAAAGGCCAAGGCGGAGCATCCGGGCGCCACGGTGGTGACGTACGTCAACTCATCGGCTCAGATCAAGGCCCGCAGCGACATATGCTGCACCTCCGCCAATGCCGTGCGCATCGTGAACAGCCTTGACGCGGACACCGTCCTGATGATTCCTGACGGGAATCTCGCCCGCTATACCGCGCGATTTACCGAAAAGGAGGTAATCCCGTGGAAGGGATTCTGTTATGTGCATAACAACCTCCTGCCGGATCATATACGGAAGGTGAAAAACGCACATCCCGGGGCCCCCGTCGCCGTCCATCCCGAATGCCGCCCGGAGGTCATCGAAATGGCGGACTTTGTCGGAAGCACGGGGGGAATCTTGAAGTTTGCCCGCGAGATCGATGCCCAAGAGGTCATTATCGGGACGGAGCAGGGGATCATGCACCAGTTGAACAAGGAGAGTCCGGACAAGACCTTCATCCCCGCTTCTGACCATCTGATCTGCCTGGACATGAAGTGCATGACCCTTGATGACATCCTCAGCTCTCTGCTGGAGATGAAGCACGTGATACAGGTACCCGAAGAGATACGGGTTCCCGCGAGCCTCACCCTGAGCAGGATGCTGGAAACATCGAGGTAGGATAAGAAACATACTTTTTGCGTGAGGAAACGAATATACAAAGATACGCTATTCTCGGATTCCTCCCTCCGCGCACTCATCGACACAATCCGGCGGGGGGACGATCAGGTGGATATCTGCGGTCTTCAGGGGTCCGCGAAGGCCTTTATTACCTCTTTCCTCTTTAGAGACATAAAACGGACCACTCTCTGTATAACCCCCTCCAGGCGAGATGCGCTTGACACCTTTCGTGATTGTTCCTTCTTTCTCGGCGGAGAGGATGTCCTGTTCTTCCCACCGTGGGAAATCGTCCCCCCGGACGAGACCCTCTCCAGGCAGAATGAAATAGCCACTGTGCGGGCTGGTGTCTTATCGAGACTCCTGTCAGGGAGACCGGCCATAGTGGTTGCTCCCTTGAGCGCTCTAATGCAGAAAGTCGCGCCGGCAGGGATCTTCGAAAACTATATAGAAACCATCTCCATCGGAGACGAACGGGACCGGGACCGGCTGACCGAGAAACTATCCCGGGGGAATTCAGTCTGAGGGGATATATCGTCGATCTCTTCCCTCCGGGGCACCCCTCCCCCTTCAGGATGGAATTTGTCGGTGACGAGATCGAATCGATCAGGGAGTTTGATCCCGCGACACAGAGATCCCGGCGGGAGGTTGTAGACTTTGTCCTGTCTCCGGCGGGAGAGGTTATCCTGTCTGAGGAATTAAAGACACGAGCACTGAGAAACCTGAGGTCCCGGCTGAATGAAGCTGGCATCTCACGGGCGCGAAGACAGCGGCTCATTGATACGCTCGAAAGCGATCCGGGGTCCCTGGCGAATCCGCAGTTTCTACCGCTGTTTTACGAAAATCTGGATACCGGAGAGGGGGGGGGCGGGTTGAATACCCTCTTTCAGTATCTTTCCGGAAACACGTTGACCATCTGTGAAAGTCCCGGCGTTATGGAAAAGGCCGCGGAGGAGGCCATAAACGACGCGGACAGAGTTGCCCGAAAGGCCGAAGACGAGGGGAGATTTTTTCTTGAGAAGGATCTCTTTCTGACATCGTGGGACGATATCTCCCTGAGGTGCGAAGATCTCCAGAAGATATACATCGACCGCTTGCAGGCCGAAGCCCCGATCCTTTTTGAGATAGAGCAGATAGATGTAAAGGCCGATCATGATCGACACGCAGAGGAAGAGGGCCTCCTTGCCCCCCTCGCAGACAGGATCAGATCGTGGATCAGCGACGGCTCCCTGGTCAACTTCCTCTGCACACAGGGAGATATCCCGAAGATGGAACACCTCCTGGAGGGATATTCTCTCCCCGTTCGCCGGTCAGAAAGTCCCGTGCTCTCCGATCTTGAATCTATGGAGGGGGGATGTCTCATCCTCAGGGAGGGAAGGATAACCAGGGGATTTTCATACCCCGGCATGAGGACCGTCGTTGTCAGCGAAGAGGAGACCTTCGGGACGAAAACACGCAGGAGGCGCAGGCCCCGTGCCCGCGATGGATACTTTCTCAGGTCGTTCGGAGAGCTGGAGGAGGGAGACTTTGTCGTCCATGTGGATCACGGTATCGGCCGATACCAGGGGCTCGAACGGTTGACGTTCGGTGCTGTGGAAAACGATTTTCTCCTCCTCGAATACAGGGATAAAGACCGCCTCTATATCCCCGTCGACCGGCTGAATCAGATACAGCGGTACATCGGCCCCGACGGCCACATCCCGCAGGTGGAGAAGCTGGGGGGCACCTCCTGGGAGACGGTCAAGGGGAAGGTCAAGCAGTCGGTGAGGGCGGTGGCCGAAGAGCTGGTCTCGATCTATGCCGCCAGGGAGGTGATGAACGGACATCGGTTTTCCCCCTCCGACCGGGACTATGAGGAATTCTCGTCCTCCTTCACCTTTGAAGAGACCCCCGATCAGGCACGGGCCATCGAGGATGTTTACTACGACATGGGTGACTCAAAACCGATGGATCGACTGGTATGCGGCGATGCCGGATTCGGAAAGACAGAGGTCATACTCCGGGCCTCTTTCAGGGCGTCCATGGACAACAAGCAGGTGGCGGTCCTAGTCCCCACGACCATACTCGCGGAGCAGCACTACCGGACATTTGCCGAAAGATTTGAAAAGTACCCGGTTCGCATAGAGGTCCTGAACCGGTACAAGACAAGCGCCCAGCAGAAAAAGATCGTGGCGGATATACAGGGCGGTCTTGTGGATATCGTTATCGGTACGCACCGACTCCTGCAGAAGGATGTCAGATTCAAGGATCTCGGCCTGGTGGTTATCGACGAGGAACAGCGTTTCGGTGTGGCCCACAAGGAAAAACTCAAAAAAATCCGGGCGCTCGTGGACGTGCTCACCCTGACGGCAACCCCCATACCGAGGACACTGCAGCTTTCTCTCATCGGGATACGGGATCTGTCCGTCATCGATACCGCCCCGCAGGAACGCCGCCCCGTGGAGGTCCACATATCCGAATTCAATGAGGATCTCATACAAAACGCCATCGGACGTGAACTTGAGCGGGGGGGACAGGTCTTCTTTATCCATGACAGGGTCCGGTCTATACACAGCATCGCACACCTCGTCGGGAAACTGGTCCCCCACGCAAAGATAGGCGTGGCGCACGGACAGATGAAGGCGAAGGATCTTGAGGATATCATGGTTGGATTCGTCCGCAGGGACTTCAACGTCCTCGTCTGTACCACGATCATAAGCTCAGGTGTGGACATACCGGCGACCAACACCATCATCATCAACCGCGCGGACCGGTTCGGCCTTTCCCAGCTCTATCAGTTGCGGGGACGAGTCGGTCGGGGAAATGAGGACGCGTATGCGTATCTCCTGATCCCCGAAGAATCGGTCCTCTCTCGCGATGCACGGAAGCGGCTCTCCATAGCACGGGAATTTTCGGAGCCGGGATCCGGGTTCAAGGTGGCGACGCACGACCTGACCATCCGGGGGGGTGGGAGTGTTTTGGGGGTATCCCAATCCGGGCATGTATCCTCCGTCGGGTACGAACTCTATACGGAGCTGATGGAAAAGACCATACGGGAACTGAAGGGGGATCGGCATCCCGAAGAGGAGATCGATCCCGAGATACACCTCGGTATACCCGCATTCATACCGGATGACTTCATAGCGGACATGCATACCAGGCTGATGACATACAAGAGGATATCGATGGTCTCTGCGGAAGACGACCTGCCGGGTATCAGGGAAGAACTCGCCGATTGTTACGGAACTGTTCCGCCCCAGGTGGACACCCTGATGGATATCATCCGGATCAAGAACCGGCTGAAAAAGATACTGGGGGAAAAGATGGAGTACAACGGCACGGAGATGTGTATCACCTTTCGTGAAGACAGCCCCGTGAACCCGGCCAGAATCATAGAGCTTTCGCAGGAGAGATCCGGGGGGGTGAGGTTCACGCCCGACAACCGGCTGATCGTCTCCATGCAGGGTCTCGAGGAAAAAGACATTATCGGCAGGGCAAAGGACCTCCTCGGAGAACTGGAGATTGAAGAACGGGGAACATTCTGATAACGTAGCTTAGTTATAAATAATGCGGGGGGATTGTATATGAAATCAAAAATATTGTTTGTCGCCGGCATCTTTCTCATCTTCTTCTCGACCGCGGGGTATGCCGCCTTTGAAGACAGGATCGTCGCCATTGTGAATGACGACGTGATAACCCTCTCCGAGCTTGAGGTTACTCTTCAACCGGTTATGGAGAGGATTAAGAAGATCCCTGAAGAGAAAAAGAGGAAAGAGGTTACCGCACAGGCCAGGATGGCGATCATGAACCAGCTGATAAACCGTATGCTGATTGAGCAGGAAGCGGCGAAACGGAAAATCGCCGTGACGGATGAGGAGGTGAACAGAGCCTTGGAAAACCTGCTGAAGGCCAAAGGGATATCTGTCCAGAAATTCAAGGAGACTATGGCCGCTCAAGATCTCACACTTAAAACTTACAAGGATGAAATCAGGAGGGAACGCATAAAGGGGAAGGTGATAGAGAGAACGGTGAAATCCAAGGTGTCTATCAGTGAGGAGGAGATCGGGGAGTATTACGCCAAACACAGGGAGGAGTATGAAGGCAAAGCGGCAACCAGGATACGGCAGATACTGATCGTGAAACCGAAGGATGCCCCGGACAGTGCCACAAAGACACTCCGGACACAAGCGGAAGCGGTACTGAAAAAATTGAAAAAGGGTGAATCGTTTGACCTCCTCGTGGGCACGCACTCCCAGGGTCCCGCCGCCGGTTCGGGCGGCGACCTGGGCTTCGTTGAAAAGGGGATGATGTTCCCCGAGGTGGATACGGTGGCCTTCAGCCTTCAGAAAGGGGAGATAAGCAACGTCATAGAATCTCCCGTCGGTTTCCACATCATCAAGATCACAGACCGGAGGGGCGCCGGGATCAAGCCCATCGAAGAGGTGCGTCAAGAGATCTTCGGAAAGATAGGAAACGAGAAGATGAAGAAAAAATTTGAGGAGTGGTTCAAGGAACTGAGGGAGAAATCCCTCATTGAGATACGGCTGTAGTGTTTCAAGATCTCAAAATTAGATATGAATTATATAAAGATACGGGGTGCGAGTCAGCACAATTTAAAGAATATCAATCTTGATATCCCGAGAGACAAGCTTGTTATTATAACCGGCGTGTCCGGTTCCGGTAAGTCCTCCCTCGCCTTCGATACCATATACGCCGAAGGACAGCGGAGGTATGTGGAATCGCTCTCAACCTACGCGCGCCAGTTCATCGGCCAGATGGATAAGCCGGATGTTGAATCCATTGAGGGCCTCTCCCCCGCCATAGCCATCGAGCAGAGGACCGCAAGCCGCAATCCCCGCTCAACGGTCGGCACGGCAACCGAGATATACGATTACTTGCGCCTCCTCTTCGCCCGGGTGGGGATACCCCACTGCTATAACTGCGGAAAGCCGATCGAGGCTCAGACCGTCGATATGATGGCGGACAGGGTACAAGCCCTCCCTGAAGGGACGAAGATCAACGTCATGTCGCCGATGGTGAGGGGCAAGAAGGGGGAGTTCCAGAAAGAACTGAAGAGGCTGCGCAAGGAGGGCTTCGCCCGTGTGCGGATCGATGGAACGGTACATGATCTTGCCGAGGATATCATGCCGGACAAGAACAGGCGCCATGACATAGAGGTGGTGGTTGACCGGCTGGTCATAAGGGCCGGTATCGGAAAGCGCCTCCGTGATTCGCTGGAGATCGCCCTGGGCCTTTCGGGGGGAATGGTCGGCATACAGGTCCTGGATGGGGAAGAGATGCTGTTCAGCGAAAATTACGCCTGCCCCGAATGCGGCATCAGTATGCCGGAGCTCGCCCCGCGGATGTTTTCCTTCAACAGCCCCTACGGGGCATGCCACGAGTGCGGCGGGTTGGGGACACAGGTATATTTCGACGAGAATCTTATCGTGCCCGACCCCGGGCTCTCCATACGGGAGGGGGCAATCGCCCCATGGGAGCGCAAGGATTCCATATACTTTCACCAGATGCTGGAGGCCCTCTCCAGCCACTACAAATTCGACATCAACACCCCTTTCAACAAACTGCCCGAAAGGGTACGGCACGTCCTCCTGCATGGCTCGGGAGATGAAAAGATAGGGTTTTATTTCGACAGAAGAGGGAGGAGAAACTTCTACGAGAGGCGCTTCACCGGCGTCCTCGAGAAGCTGGAGACCTCGTACAGGGAAGATACGTCGGGCGATGCCCACGCCCGGATGGAACTCGCCCGGTATATGAGCATAAACAACTGTCCCGTCTGCGGAGGGGGGAGACTGAAGAGGGAGAGCCTCTCCGTAACAGTGGGAGGAAAGAATATCGACGAGGTGTGCCGCCTGTCGATTCGGGAATGCATGGACTTTTTCGAGAACCTCTCACTTTCCCGTACCGAGGCCCTCATCTCGGAGCGAATCCAAAAGGAGATACGGGAACGGCTGCAGTTTCTGATCGACGTGGGGATGGATTATCTGAGCCTTTCGCGTTCTTCCGGCACCCTTTCTGGGGGAGAGGCACAGCGCATTCGCCTTGCCACGCAGATAGGCTCAGGCCTGGTCGGCGTCCTCTACGTCCTGGATGAGCCCACGATAGGGCTTCACCCGCGAGACAGCATGCGGCTTGCAGCAACACTGAAACGCCTGCGTGATATGGGGAATACCGTCCTCGTCGTCGAGCATGACACGGATATCATGAACTGCGCGGATGACATCATCGATGTCGGGCCGAGAGCGGGGGTACACGGGGGGGAGATCGTCTTCCAGGGAACCCCCGAAGAGATCCGCAAATCGGAGACCTCTCTCACCGGAAAGTATCTCTCGGGAAGACTGTCGATCCCCGTCCCGGAACATCGAAGGCCCCTCTCCGACCGCTTTATCGTCATCGAGGGGGCATCGGAGAATAATCTCAAGGATATCGATATAAAGGTCCCGACCAATGTCTTCACCTGCGTGACCGGCGTCTCCGGGTCGGGGAAGAGCACCCTGGTGATCGAGACCTTGTACAAGGTGCTCCGCCGCAGGTTGAACAAATACCGGGGCAAATCGGGCAGGATACGAAGGATAAGCGATTTCGGCGGCATAGAGCGGGTCATCACCATGGATCAGCAGCCGATAGGGCGTACCCCCCGATCGAATCCCGCCACCTACACGGGGGTCCTGACCCACATCCGTGACCTCTTCAGCCAGCTCCCCGAGGCGAAGGTGCGGGGCTACAAACCGGGACGTTTCAGCTTCAATGTCAGGGGGGGACGGTGCGAGGCGTGCCAGGGAGAAGGGGTGAAGAAGATCGAGATGCATTTCCTCCCCGATGTATACATAACCTGCGACGCCTGCCAGGGCAAAAGGTTCAACAGAGACACCCTGGAGGTACACTATAAGGGGAACAGCATAGCGGGCGTCCTCGATATGACGGTCAATCAGGGCCTCGCCTTCTTTGACCATATCCCCCCGATACGGACGAAACTGCAACTCCTCTTTGATGTGGGACTCGGATACATAAAACTGGGGCAGTCCGCCACGACCTTCTCGGGGGGCGAGGCGCAGAGGATAAAACTGGCGAGGGAACTGGGCAAGCGCCTGACCACCGGAACGCTCTATATCCTGGATGAACCGACGATCGGCCTCCACTTCGCGGATATCGAGAGACTCCTTATCGTTCTCGCGCGGCTGGTGGACATGGGAAATACCGTCGTGGTGATAGAGCACAAT
>JAFCZZ010000086.1 GCA_019314085.1 Deltaproteobacteria bacterium
GTTATCTCCACTATCCAAACGCGACTTTTTTCATCGAATAGTAGAGTTACGGAATTTAGGACTCGTCAAAATTGGGGGAGGACTCAGAAGAGGGGAAAGAGTGCAGGTATTTGTTTCTCATAATATTGAGACGGGCGATTCAGTGGAGCCTGCTGTAGTGCTTTTGGATGACGATTTGAATCAACTGATGAAAACTAGGGGTAGTGACCGTTCTGGTGTAACGGACACCGCAAAATTATCACACGTGGGCGAAGGATACGCATGATTTAGGACAATGGTAAATAGTAATTGGTGGATAAACACAAAACAACGCTTGAGTGTGACGTTTATGATAAAGGTACCTGGGGGGATTTTCAAAGCTAAAAGACCCCCAAGGTCTTTTTCTTTTCAAAATCACGGAGGTGCCAATGCCACCACGCATAACTCCTGACCTCAAAGAATTTCTGCTCAAATGCTGGGACGTTGCTGGCACCGAGACGTTCACGTATGGCGACATCGACCCCGCCCCACGCAGGTACTGGAGGACTTTCCAGAAGGCACATACCGACAAGTGGATAGAGTGCGTCGGCAGGCAGGGACATTTCAAGCGTTTGTGGAAGCTGACTCAGAGGGCGATTCAGCAACTTGGAGTTGGGTGATGCTGGTGGACGGCGTTTATCGGGTCGGGAAAGATTAATGAAAGGATAATTGAAAATCCATTTTTCAAAACAACCGCTTTTTTTGAAAGTGCACTTTCCAAAATCACAATTTAACCATGAATCAATCCTGAACAATCCTTGACATCCAACGTATGCACGAAAGAATAAAACGAACGCCGTCTGCTCGCTCTGGTGGAACGCTCCATATGAAGGGTTTATTTTTCGACCTATCTATCACACCCTCATTTCTTAGAATGTATAGTATACGAGTTGCCTTCCTGCGGCTCGTGCTTGTATCCTTCCAGTTGAGCTGGTGGAGCAGTTGGCGCATACTAATACCATATTTCCCCTTTTTGTATACGTGGTAAAGTATCCTAAACCACAGCACAAAGCCAGTGCTGAATATATATTCGGTTTTATGCAAGTCACCATCGACGTACAGTTCGCGCAAGGAGGATATATCGTCTACCATAAGCGCCCCCTCACTTTGGCAGTCTCGGCTTCCTTAGCTCGCTCAACCTCTCTGTAATCTCGTCCTTCTTCTTATATGCAATGATGCACGCCGCGATTGAGACTATCACAACGAAGAACAGCCACGGACCGATTGATGCACCCACACACGTCACCGTCTTGCTGGTGCCTGTGTAGTACCCGATTGGTCTTATAGACAGCGTGTATATTCCAGCATCTGACGGCACCTTCCAGACCCCCCTACCATCGCTCAGTGCTACGTCCACACCGAATCCAGTCACGGACTCCACCTCTATGGACCGTATCGCCCTTATCCTGTCTCCAGACGAGTCTATGACCTTCACGTATATCTCCTCGTTGGCTGTGACCGTGCTAACCTCGGTGCCTGTGCTCTGGCTGTATAGCACGATGGTTGGCGTCTCGCACACGACGACCTGGGTGCTACCGCTTGCGTAGTCCTTTTCGGCAGACACTGTGTACGTCCCAATCTGTGTTGGAACGAATGATACCGTCCCAGTCGATGCCGTCTCTGTCCTCTCAATCCCTGGTCCAGATATTACCACCTTGGAGCCGACTGGCACGCTGACGCTGACCTCGCTGCCGACCAGCGGCTCAGTAGTCAGCACGCTGACAGAAAGCGGCTCTGTAGTAGCCTTGACCTCGCACTCAGCGGTCTTCTCACCGACAGTTACAGAGAACTTCCACGGACCCACCTGGTCCAGTCTGACCGACACCTTTCCGTACCTATCAGTCGTGTCGTACGTCTTGGAGCCGTCTGGCTCTGTGATGCTTATCGTGCGGTACGAGAGCGGAGTGTCGCCCTGGTACAGCTTGACCGCCACCGTCGTTCCAGCTTGTGCTGACGAGGGCGCGTCGAAATTTGGCGCCTCGGACGTTGGCGCATAACCAGACGACTCTATCGTGAAGCTCTTGTATATAGGGTCAAACTCGTTTCCGACCACCCTGACCCACGCTGAACCACGCTCATCTACACCCAGGCTTGCTGTTCCGAAACCATTCTCCATTTCAAACGTATAGATGTTCCCACTATCCGAGCAGAACAGGAACCCACTACCACTGAACAGTTTTAGGTTACCAGTCCCCTTTTCGAGCAGGTAGAAAGCGACATCCTTGCCAGCTACTGGTTTTGATGGTGACATCGCCAGCTCCAACCCGTACATTTCAGGTTTTATCACTATTAGTTGACCAGCAGTCTTTCCATCGTACTCGTATGTCAGCACTCCTGTGGCACCATCTGTTATGACCAGACGGATATAGAAGTCGCTACCCACCTCAGATACAATTGCGGGATAGTCCTTCAGTGTGTCATCCATAGACACCGTTGTATTCGCTATGTCGGTAGCACTAGCTACCTTGATATTCATCGTATCTCCAGGCTTCCCAGTTATTTCTACTAATGAATTTGTGAGTGTTACTGTTGGTGCACCTACTGCTGGAACAGCGGTTGCCAGAAGCATCGCTGAGACCAGCAGGATTAATACGATTTTTCCTTGCTTGTTCATTTTTATTCCTTCTCAATTTTCTCGAATGCCCGCTCGACCACGAGCTTCCTTATTTTTATCGCGTCCTCACCTGTTTCCTCGTAATCTATGAAGCACTTGTCAGCCTTGTCGTCGTAATATCCGCCTAGGAAATTGCACGTCCTTGGGTCTAACCCCTCCAGCGTCGCTATTTTTGTCGCCTTCTCTCTTGACAGCGGTATCATTCCCATTTTATTCAATCCTCCTTCTTCTAACTGGTCTCTCTACTGGCATGTGTTTCAGCTCTATCTGGTCTGGAGATACTTCCTTCTTCAACGTGGTGCACGTCCCAACATTATCGTCATAGTCTCCCTTCAGCTTCTCGCAGACCTCTGGGTCTATGCCCTCAAGGACCACTATCGATTCATCATCCTTTTTCCTATGCAGTGCTAATTTTGCCATGATTCTACCTCTCTGGTTTTGTGACCTTGAGCTTGACTGAGTTCGGATTCGCGTCATCTTCGACCAGCGTGACCAGACAGTTACCAGTCTTGTCTGGCGTTCCTAGCAGTCTCTTGCATGTTATCGGGTCCAGCGGTCCCAAGTTCACAAATTTTTCTACTACTCCCATGTCAACCTCCATACGGTTCTATATGTCTTTTAACACTATAATGCTCTGGGTCAACCCTTTCAAGATACCCCTTCTCAAGCATGGCACCAATATATTCCCTGAGCTCGCTAACGCTCTCAACCCACCCAATCTTTTCAATCATGTACTTCATAAGCCTATCTGTAGTTACCTTGCCGTTGTGTTCGGTGAACTCCCATATTTCTAGCATAATTGGGTTATAGCCAACCCTCAGAGGGATTAGGCTGTTCCCAGTTGGTATCTCCCTGCCGACCTTGTACTCGTCTCCAGACATTAGAAGGAACGTGTTCCTGTGCATGTCCTTTACTATGTACTCTACAAACAACCTTGACTCCCTAGTGTTCGGCAGGTGCCTGCCATCCAGTATAACGTAGTCACAAATCTCTGACATTGAAGCGTACCTAACCGAGTGCACGAACCCACCGATTATCTGCTTGAACGGGCTCTGCCCGTCCGCCAGATATCCTTTTGGCACGGACTTCTCTATTGAAATGGCTCTCCATCTGGCGTGGAGGATATCTGGCTCCATGACTTCTCTAGGAAGCTCGACATCGTACAGCCCAAGAGCCGCGTTCGTGACTGGGATTATCTCCTTCAGGATGCCCCCCCTGAACCTGTGTATCTCTGCGTTCTCGTGCGTTGCTTTCTTTTTCAAATCTTCAATCCCATATCCAGGCCTTGGAACGAGCACGTTTACGTACGTCACGATACCACCTTCAAAAACTTATCTATCTGCTTTTTTGTGTTATCCATCTCGGCTTTAATCTTCTCCGTGACCTCCTTTTTGACCTTCTCGATGACGAAGACGTGGTTTGGCAGGAACTTAACCAGTGGCGTCACATCCCTGCCGAACTGGCTGTTTGTGAAGTTTTTCCACCATGTGTATTCTGCCCCCCTGTCCACGTCGACATCTATGACCCTCAGGTTTATCTTGCCGATGTATGCAAGGGGCTCCATCACGGTTACCTCGAACCGCTCGCAGACTGGGCACTCGTACTCAACGAACAGAATAGCCTCTGGCGTATTGTGGTTCATGTCCCCTCCACCGTAATTTCTGGTTTCCCTTCCGTTTTTCCTTTTTGGGTTAATTCAGCGATTTTGCCCTCAAGTTCCTTGACCTTGTTCCTGAGGTCGACATCGGTACTAGTTGCACCAGGTGACATTGTGCCAAGTGTTTCTGTCAGCTCTTTCCCCTTCTCGGCCAATTCCATCAATTTATCCATGTCAGTTATTCCAGCGAACTCACCCGTCTTCCAAGCTTCTTTTATTTCTTCCGAGGTTTTTCCCTTAAATATCAGTTCCATCACCCTTAGCGAGTCCCTGTCAACCTCGGCCTGCTTTCTCCTCCTCCTCTCGTCGATTAGGTCTTTCTGGAGCTTCTCGTTCTCGTACACAAGAGACCTGTGGTCGCTCTTGACGGCTTCAGCTTCCCTCTCGTATTTATCCTTTAGACGACTTTGCTCGTCAAGCCTTGAACTAAGCTCAGAGATGACCCTGTTCTTTTTCGAGATTTCGTCCTCCAGCTCCTTCAGCTCCTCTGACCGCTTAGGAGGCAGCAACCAGACGAAGCCCTTGTCCTCAAGGTCGAATGCAGACCTAGCCGTCAGGATAAAGGATTTGTTCTGGAAGATGGTACAGTCCTTCAAACGACCATCTGCCTTATCGTAGTAATCCAAGAACTCCTTCTGCACGCCGTTTAATGTTACAACTGTTGCCAGCTTCCTGTATTCATCCACCATACCGCTCTCATAGTGAGCCTCGACATCCGTGACGATTCCAGCAAGCTCATTCGTGGTTCTAATCAGCAACTTCATCCCCTGCTGTGGCATCCACTTGTCAATCGTTTTCAGTATCTCCTTGGCCCACAACTCTCTTTGATTTATTTTAATACCCCCAGACACTACTCCTTGATGACCACTTCGACCTTTTCAAGGTTCGCAATCCTGTACGTTGGAGGGCTGCTCTCTTCCTTCAGCACGACGACCTCCCGCTTGCCGTCCTTGTTTAGGCGTGTTAGATTGAGCTCCTCTATTAGTTGCTTTGGAAAGTACACCTTGTTGTCCTTGCCCAACGGCATCGTGCACACGAGTGTCAACTTCTCGACCATGCTCTCCCAATTTTGAACGATTTTATTCGTTTCGGCTATTTTTGTCTGATTAAATTTATATGTTTAGTATATTAAACTTTGCTCTTGGAGGTTTTCAACAATGGGAAAAGCATACGCGATTGAAAGGCCGACTGTAGAACATGTAAGCGACGTGATAGCGATAAGGGGAGCCCCAGACATGAGGCTCACTCAGACGCCCTTCGGAACGCCCCCAGGAATGGACACCGTGTACCCGTCAGGAGCAGTCGCTTGGAAGGGCAAGACAGGCAAGAGAGGAGCGAAAGGCACAGACATCCCAGAGCTGCCATCTAAGGTAAAATCTGGACTGGCGAAAGCCATAAGCCTATCTGAGAGATGCAAAGGTATCAAGGGAACTGCAGTTGACCCAGAGACTGGCTTTGAAGTACCCAGAAAAGTGCTCTGCCAGAGAGACCCAGCAGCGTTCGGCAGGTAGAATAATTCCCTTTTGACACTACCATGGGAATAGTATACGACCCCGACCTAGCCAAGGCTACAAACTGCCACTGCTACGCATACGACGGAAAGGACATCTGCTGGAGCAGCGGCATAATAGGTACACTGAGTGCCGCACAGGAAGAGATATACTGCAACCCAAAGACCATCATGGGTCCAGTCCCGCCGAAGATGGAGGCGAGGTACAGCGGTTTCGTAGAAGCGGTCCGCATCTGCGAGAACCTGCCGAAGGGCGAGTTCTGGAGTTGTATGGGCCGCGAGCTTGAAAAGCGGGGCATCGAAGTATAAGGGTTTCTTTTGGTGATGTCTTTCTGCTAGGGGGTGAGAAAACCAGTCTGACGGAGTAGATGATAATGGGACAACTCAATGGAAATAAAGTATCGTTGGATGTCAGAACCTGCGGAGAAATCGGAGGCAGGTGGCTGTACAAGACGAATGAGTGTCTCATAAATTCAAGGTCGCTGCCGTTCTACGTCGGCGACTTCGTTTCTTTTTATCCAATAGGGCAGGAAAAGCCCATTACCGTGCACAGTGATGTTTTTGATGATATCAGCACCGAGGGGGCACGTTTCCACCAGTTTTACACTTTTATAGTCAAGGGGGAAGGGTGATTTAAATGGGTGTGATTGGCGATGAGAAACCGATGAAAGAACTGATAACCGAAGACGTGTGCAAACGACTCGGTGGCGAGTTTTTAATAGATACTTTAACATACGCGAAGGTGTGTAAGGTAAACTTGCCAACTGAAAGGAAGGGCGAAGTCAACGAATTGGTGCGCGATATTACTATAGGGCACGGCGAGTTCTCTCAATACCGTACTCATGGCGATGTAACGGATAAGAGCGGTGATAATTACGTTGGGCTGTCGGTTCCAACATCCAAGGACTCCACATGAGGCGTTATTATATAGTGACATATGCGATGCATCTATAAAACTTAATAAGGGCGGTATGGAGGAAGGGTGATTTAAATGGTAGATATCGACGTGCGTACATGCAATAAGATGCTTCTTGACATAACAGAAAAACTTGAACACTACCGAAGTGCAAGGACGGCATTCGATATTGCCGACGTAATCGAGGCAAACAACCTAACCAACCCAGACCCGATAGTGTTCGACAGAGAAGTTGCTAAGAGGGTCATGGGCGAAGCATCTGACGAATATCATAAAGCAATAGAAGAATTCGAGAAGGAGTGTTTATAGGAACAGTGACCTAAAATGACAGAAAGCAGGTTCGAGATAATCGGAGCGGCGACAACCCGCGATATGAATGAAAAGCTGGCGAACCCAAAGATAATCAAGGTCGTCAGCTGCTCAAGCCACAGGGTTCGCGAACAGCCAGCCATAATCTGCCTTGTCGAGATGGGGGACTGACCATGGGCAAGATGGGCGGCACGCCAAAGACGTACAAAGGCGTAAAGTACGTTTCGGCACGCTGGAAGGAGGACAAGTGGAACGTCGAGCTGACTAATACTGGCAGGGTAAGAACTACAGCCGACAAGATATACTCAAGTGCTGGAGTCATCGATGCCAGGGAAGGCGAGATTCACATATCGTTGCCGCTTGGGGCTACGTGCGAAAGAGTCATGGTAGCAGGTAGGAGACACATCAACTGCTGGAAGGAAAAGGAGGAGACATGACCGCTGAAAAAGAGCAGAGGTTGACGGACGCTCAACTCATTGCTGTGGTTTTGATTATCTTTGGCATAAGTGCCATTTTTGGTACTGTGTTAAATATGCCGATTCCAGCCCTTGTTCTTGCTGGTATTGGTGTTTTAATTCTGATATATTTTAGAGCATTTGAGTTGGAGGGATGACATGGGAGTGATAGCACCAGGCGTAAAAAAGGAGGAGACATGACCGTTGAAAAAGAGGAAATCATCGAGGGCAAGTTCCTCAGGTGCTTCCGAGAACACCCTATGGCTACGATGACTCACATGATAGTCAAGACCGATGGCGACAAGATGATATTCTCAGGGGATTGGAGGCCCATGAGAAGCATATGCGACGCTCTGGACGAGGGCGACTTTCTCAGGATAAGATACAGGCAACCTTGGGACTGGACGGTTGAAAAGCTCAAGGAGCCGATGCCTAGGTTCGAGAGATGGTGGTGATGACATGGGAGTAATGGCACCAGAGGACGTATCAGAAATGCTTGAGATTGAAACCAGGTCATGTATCAAGAGCACAGATGACAGCTTTATCAGATGCTTTGATTCTGTCGACGTTGCAAAACGTAATCTATCAGAGATTGTTGACTATATTAAAGACAACAGTAAGGCGTGGGAACTGGCAATTAGCAATGACCCTAGATACGGTAAAGATGGCACAGAACACATAGCGATTGATACGGCAGGGTATATGGGTGCGG
>JAFCZZ010000087.1 GCA_019314085.1 Deltaproteobacteria bacterium
GGTTTGGCTATTCCCAACGGAGGCATCAACTCCTCCTTTGGTGCGGTCGGATATTCGGTATTTTTTTAGCCCCCCACGTTAAGGTTTTACATGGAGTCCGGTGAGTGATATAGGGACCGTGTGTTTTTGGGCAGGGGAAAAGGAAGAGGCACATGAAAATACAGAAGGAACTGCTGGATATCCTGGCATGTCCACAATGCAAGGGGGAGGTCCGTCTGAATGAAGAAGAGACGGGCCTGATATGTGATACGTGCAGACTCCTCTATGAGATCAGGGATGGGATCCCCATTATGCTCATCGATGAGGCTGTTCCCGTAGATTGAAAGAGATAATACCGATTTGCCTTTCTTGAATCATGAAATCTACGGAATGGCCAGATCGGTCAATGTAATGGCAGGTAAGACGGCCCAGTTGTTGTTTTTGAACGAATGACCTGTCGTTCCTGCATCAGGTATCCGGTATGAACGAATTCAAACGTATTTTACGACTGTCAAAACCGCATATTCCGAAGTTTCTCCTTGCGGCGGTGTGCATGCTTGCCGTGGGTTCTACAACGGCGGCACTTGCCTTTCTTGTCAAGCCCGCCCTGGATGGGATCTTCCTGGGACAAGACGTCACCAAACTCAAGTGGATACCGTTAATAATCATCGTGATGTATTTTATTAAGGGGGGCTGCAGCTACGGCCAGACGGTTCTGATGAACTTTATAGGTCAGCGGGTGGTAACCGATCTGAGGAGTGATCTCTATAATCACATTCAGAAACAATCCCTCTCCTTTTTCAATAAGAATCCCACTGGGATACTGATGTCACGCATTACAAACGATGTCAATCTTATCCAGGGAGCGGTTTCGGAGGCCGTATCGAGTCTCTTCAAAGACTCCTTTACACTGATCGGCCTTATCTTTGTCATATTCTATCGTGACTGGAAACTGGCTATTATCGCCGCATTTGTCTTTCCCCTGACCATCTATCCCATAGCCAAATTCGGTGAGAAGATGAGAAAGGTGGCCACCGGCACCCAGGTGACCATGGGGAGCCTCACCAGTATGCTACAGGAAACCATATCAGGAAATCGAATCGTCAAGGCCTTCGGGATGGAGGCGTATGAAGGCAGGAGATTTTCCAAAGAGAACGAAGATCTCTTCAGGCTGTTCATGAAATCGGTATCCATACGGGCGATATCCTCCCCCTTTATGGAATTTTTGGGCGGTCTCGGGATCGCCGCGATTATCTTTTATGGGGGCTACCAGGTAATACAGGGCATCTCCACGCCCGGGACCTTTTTTTCCTTTCTGACCGCGCTCATCATGCTTTATGAACCGGTCAAGAGGCTCACAAACATCAACAACACCATCCAGCAGGGGATATCCGCGTCCACCAGGGTCTTCAGCATCATGGATATGAGGCCGGGGATACGCAACAAGGAAAACGCGGCAGACCTGCCGAGAATCTCGAAGGATATTGCAATTCGGGATGTTACCTTCAGCTATGGTGACGAGCCGGTCCTCAAGAATATCAACCTCGATGTCAAGGCCGGTGAGGTGGTGGCCTTTGTCGGAATGAGCGGAGGGGGGAAGACGACCCTGGTGAGCCTGATACCGCGATTTTATGACGTGACAAAGGGTCAGATTCTGATCGACGGGCATGATATTCGGGATGTCACCGTCGAATCACTTCGGGGCCAGATAGGAATTGTCACACAGCAGACGATACTCTTTAATGATACGGTCAAGAAGAATATCGCCTACGGAGATATACAGAAGAGCGATGAAGAGATCATCAGTGCGGCTAAGGCGGCCAATGCGTATCAGTTTATCCAAAACCTGCCGAAAGGGTTTGAGACGGTCATCGGAGAACAGGGGGCACGGCTCTCCGGCGGTGAGAAGCAACGCCTCTCCATAGCGCGGGCCCTTCTGAAGGACGCGCCCATTCTTATCCTCGATGAGGCCACGTCATCGCTTGATACGGAATCAGAGATGGAGGTGCAGGGGGCCCTCGAAAATCTCATGAAGGGACGAACAACCCTTGTTATCGCCCACCGACTTTCGACGATCAGTCACGCCAACCGGATCATTGTGCTGGTTGCCGGGGAAATTGTCGAAAAGGGGACGCATGATACCCTCCTTGAGAAGAAGGGGGAGTACTTCAAACTGTATAATATGCAGTTTAAAGACAATAACCTGTAATGCCGAACTCAGAAACCCCGTCGACATCGATCGGAAAGATTACCGAGAATCTGTACCTGATAACCCTCCCCATGCCTTTTCGCCTGCGACCTGTCAATGTTGCCGTTCTTGTGCATGAGAGAGGAGTGGCCCTGTTTGACACCGGGCTGAATATGGGCCATACCTTTTCCCGGCTTGAAGAGGCCCTGAAGGTGATCGACCGGTCGGTTCGCGATATAGACCATATATTTATCACCCACCATCACGCCGATCACTGCGGCCTGGCCGGCAGAATCAAAGAGATGTCGGGGGCAGTTATCCACATGTCCGAGATCGGCAGGCAGATCGTACAGAGCAATCACGATCAGGGACAGGTCGCCGAGACGGTAAAAACATTCTACGTGGAACAGGGAATTGCGGAAGAAACGGTTAACGCCTACCTGGTTTTTCTCCGTTATTTCAGAAAGGCGACGGTTCCCTTCCAGGTAGACGAATGTCTTGATTTTGAAAGGGAATACCCCATTGGTGATACGGCGTTTGAGGTTTTTCCAACCCCCGGGCACGCGCGTGACCATGTATCTTATTTCTTCCGGAGAGAGGGCATACTGCTCTCCGGGGATCATATTTTGTCGGAAAGCACTCTCAACCTTCGACCGGACCTGTTTTGCACCGGATTTCGGCCTGCGCAGGCAATGCTCGATTCACTGGCCCGTGTAGAAGACCTCCCGGCGACACGGGTTCTGCCGGCCCACGGCGCGCCCTTTTCAAACCTGAAGGGAATGGTCGAAGATATGAGGAAATGTCACGGGGAGCGAAAGAATCTCATCCTTGAGTCAGTCAAAAAGAGACCCAAAACGGCATTTCAGATCTCTCAGGATATCTTCGGAACAGATCTTCCCGGGTTCGATGCGTTTCTTACCCTCAATGAAACGCATGCCCACCTGGTGGAGTTCAGGCATGAGGGAATAGTCAGAGAATCCAGGGAAAACGGGAGGATTGTATACGGTATCGACTGATTTGTGGTATATGGACGGTGGTCCCTTCACGGGGCACGGTTATGAGCGACGACGCTGGCTTTGCCTGGATACTTATGTTGCGGATGGTTGCTGATTGTTGATAAGAACAGACGCATGATAATAAAAGGCGGCAAAAGATTCGGACGAGAGGCATCGCGTATCCTCATCATACAATTGGGTGATATCGGTGATGTCGTGTGGGCTACCCCCGCCTTCCAGGCCGTCAAAGAGGCGTATCCTCAGGCATCGGTATCTGTCCTCGTAAGGGAAGGCCTCGGATCGCTTGTGGAGGCGGATCCCCATATCCACAAAATTTTTGAGATTCAACGACGCGGCAGGAACCTTCTGAAAAAAACGAAGAGACAGATCGACTTTATCAGAAGTTTGCGCAGGGAGCGCCTCGATCTGGTCTTTGACCTTCGGCTGGATGACCGGGGCGCCTTTATGGCATTCCTGACGGGAGCCCCCTGCAGGGTCTCCACCGTTGATCACACCGTGATGTGGCGCAACCGGCTGTTTACGCACCTTGTAGATCCCTCACCGACGGCTGAGAGGATCCATGGAGCGGCGGAGCAGTCGCTGCGGATTGTCAGGGAATTCGGCATAGAGACGGAGAATCCCATACCGAAGTTGTGGGTATCTGACGCGACAAGCGAAACAGTACGCCGGCTGCTCGACCAGGAAGGGGTGTCGGCGGCGGGGGGATGGGTTTCGATCAACCCCTTTGCCCGTTGGCCGCACAAGGAATGGGATGATGAAAAATGGATACGGATCATTAACTGGTTGTGGAAAGAGTATGAGCTTGCGACCGTGATCGTGGGGTCTTCGGGGGAGACAAAGAGGGCAGCCTATATCAGGAGCCGCAGTTGCGGGGAGGTGTTCAGCCTTGCCGGCAGGACCACCTTGGGGGAACTGGCCGGGCTGCTCGGCCTGGGTTGTCTCCATATCGGGGTGGACAGCGCGGCCCCGCACATTGCCGCGGCCGTGGGCACTCCCACGATAACCATCTATGGCCCGTCCGACTGGCTGGACTGGGCGCCCCAGGGCGCGATGCATGACATCATCATCCCCGATCGTGATTGCGCCCCATGTCACCAGAAGGGATGCGATGGGAGCGGCACAAGCAAATGTCTCGAAGAGTTGACGGTTGAGAAGGTACAGAAAGAGATACAAGAAGCCCTGGACAGAGGCATCATACGAAAACACTGAGGAGCGTACAGCGGATGAGGAAGGTCTTGATCGGCATACCGGTATTGGACAATATTGAGATAACGAGAGCGTGCCTGCAACACCTGTATGGCAACACAAAGGGTGACAGATTGGGATTGCAGGTCTCCGTCCTGCTTATTGATAACGGATCGCGGGAGGACATAGAATCTGTTTTCCGGCAGGAGTTTCGGGAGCCGGCGTTTGCCACCTATTTTCTGAGAAATGCTCAGAACCGGGGTGTGGCCGCCGCATGGAACCAGATTCTGCGGTTCACGCCGGAGGATGCTCCCGGTCAGTCGCTGCATTACGATTATTATGTCGTCGCGAATAATGATGCCCTGTTCGGCGATGACTGGCTGCAGCCGATGGTGGAAGCAATGGAAGCCGATACGAGAATCGGCTGGATCTCCGCCATGGAAAATGGTTCTACCGTTCTGGATGAGCTGGTAGAGGCCCATTCACTGTCAAAGGACTACCGTGTGGATCCCCAAAAACCCTATACAACGGCGGTCGTTCATGAGAGCCTGACTCACATCTATGAAAAGTGGGGGGGACATGCCTCCTTTTGCCAGCTTGTCAGGGACAAGGGATTGCCCCTTTTTATCCCTTTTCAGAAGGAGGTCCGGTCCGCCGTCTGCTTTATGGTCCGGTCCGCGATGATCGAGCAGATTGGTTTTTTTGATGAGGATTATTCCCCGATCGGTATCGCGGAGGACCTGGAATATTTTCTGAGGATGGAGCGGATCCTCATGCCGGCACGGCTGACCGATGAGGCCTATCCCGAGGATTCAAAATGGAAATGCGGTTTCTGCGGCAGGAGCGTTGTGCACCACAACTGGTGCAGTACACGCCAGGGGCCGCACTTCGACGGGCGAAAATGGGATAAGATGCGGGAAAAGAACTGGAAGGCCAAATTCGGGAAATCCCGCAAACATTACACAAAACTGCTGCCATAGATCGGCTCCGCTTCGAAAGGTCTTATGAAAAAGATCGCGTTCGCCATAGAAAAGTTCAGCCGTTATGCCGGGGGAGCTGAATCGTATGCCGTTTCCCTCGCCACCACCCTGATAGCTCAGGGGTGGGAGGTGCATCTCTTCGGGGAGGCGTGGGATGGTGAGCCCGAAGCGGCGATCTTTCACCGGATACCCATACCGCGATATCTCCCCGCCTGGCTGAAGATTGCCCTCTTCGCGCTGAGGCATAGGCGAGCGGTACGGAATCAGGACTTTGATGTAATCATGGGTTTCGGCAATACGGTGTATATGAATGTGTATCAAAGTCATGGTGGTGTTCATCAAATCTCGACAGAGAGGAAGGTGTACTCGGAGCGCAGTGCGATGAAACGGGCACTCAAGCGATTGACAATTGTCCTGTCGCCCAAACAGTGGATGAGGGCCTGGATCGAATCGGCGCCCTTCCGGCTTGATCCGCGGCCGGAGATAGTGGCAATTGCTCACATGATACAGAGAGACATGGAATCCGTTTTCCATGTGAGCAGTAGTGATATTCACGTTGTGTATAATGGAGTTGATACCTCCCGGTATAATCGGAATCTGCGGGATACGGTGAGAGGCCCGCTACGGAAACGATTAGGCATACAAGACGATGAGGTGGTGTTTCTGTTTGTCTCTTATGACTTGAAAAAGAAGGGGATAGAACCTCTCATCGAAGCGGCGTTTCAACTCAAAGATTCTGCACACGACAGGTTCAGGATCATCATTGTCGGTGGGTTGCCCTCTAGGTCTCTCGCAAGACGGATCAAACGGCTCCACCTTGAAGATACAATACTTTTTACGGGGCCGGTCCGCTCCACGGATCAGTATTACGCGAACAGCGACGTGTTTGTCCTTCCAACCTATTACGATGCGTGTTCCCTTGTTGTAATCGAGGCAATGGCATGCAGCCTTCCGCCAATCACAACAACGGCCAATGGAGCCGCCGGGATTATCGCCGATGGAAGGGATGGATTTGTTATTCCTCACCCGCCCGAATCACCGGATCTGGCAGAGAAGATGCGGGTGTTTTTTGATGGAGAGAAGCGCCAGCAGATGTCTCATGAGGCATCACGCGTGGGCCACCAGTATTCTTTACAAAAGAATCATCAGGAGATGATCAGGATATTTGATGACATTGCAGCCTCAAAAAACCCCGATTGAATGGAGCAGGCAACAAAAATGAACATATTAGGGATTTCAGCATTTTATCATGACAGTGCCGCGTGCCTCGTACGAGACGGTGAGATTGTGGCAGCAGCCCAGGAAGAGCGTTTTACGCGCAAGAAGCATGACTTCGCCTTTCCGCACAAC
>JAFCZZ010000088.1 GCA_019314085.1 Deltaproteobacteria bacterium
GATGAAGAGACAGGGATCAGGGGTCGGGGGTCGGGGGTTAGGAAAAAAAATCTCCGTTGTTCGCGCGGCCAGGGAATTCGCCGAACTCTATAACACAGGGATCCCCTGGCCCACACTCTTCGGGATCCTGGGCATGGTCTCCTGGAAGACAATGGAAAAATGGATCGGGCTTCTGGAGAAAGGCAATCACGACTTCGCCGCCCTGGCCCCGCACTATGGCGAGCACGTCAGAGACACCTGTAAAGTCACATCGCAGGAATCGGAGCAGCTCCTGCGCTTCGCCCTGCACCCGAACCGCCTGCGCCTGTCTCAGATCACACGCGCGGCAAAGAGCGTGATGGAGAAAACAGGGATCCCTTCGCTGTCCTCGGAATCAACCCTCCGCCGGTGGCTCATCCAGTACAAAAACCATAATTACGACAAATGGATCTTCTGTCGCGAGGGCGAAAAGGCCCTGCTCGACAAGGTCCTGCCATATATCGAACGCGACGATAAAAAGCTCGCCGTGGGTGATGTCTTTGTAGCCGACGGACACACGCTCAACTTCCGCGTGATCAACCCGCGCACAGGCAAGCCCGCCCGCGCGACGCTACTGTTGTGGTACGACTGGGCCAGCCGCTACCCCGCGGGGTGGCAGATCATGATGACTGAAAACACCCAGTGCATACATGCGGCCCTGAGACGCGCGATACTCGCCCTGGGGAAGGTCCCCCGATATGCCTATCTCGACAACGGCAGGGCATTCCGGGCAAAGTTCTTTACCAAGAAGTTCGACGAAATCGGCTTCGAGGGGCTTTATTCGCGCCTGGGGATCGAGACCATTTTTGCGGCGCCATACAACGCCAGATCCAAGCCGGTGGAAAGATTCTTCGGAACATTCAACGAGCTGGAGCGGCTTCTCCCCTCATACACCGGACGGTCGATCGAGGACAAACCGGCCTGGATGCATCGCAATGAAAAGCTTCACCAGCGGCTCCACAATGAATACACACCCACCATCCCCGAGGCAGACGCAGCGATCGGCGCGTGGAACATGCAGGAATACGTGCGCAGGCCCCACCGCGGCATTGAAAACCAGCGCCCCATCGATCTGTGGAACCGGGGCAAGGGCTCAGGCGTAGACGAAGCCGCGCTGCACTACCTCATGCTGTCGATGGAACTAAAATCCGTCGGGCGGAACGGCGTCACCATCAACGGCATCCACTATTACGACGAGGCCCTCTATGGCCTGAAGGAAAAAGTCCTCGTCCGGTACGACATCCACGACGACAGGCAGGTCTATATATACGACCAATCGGGCAGGTATTTTCTGTGTGAGGCGACGCCCGTCCGCAAGGTTCATCCGCTGGCGAAGATGACCGGCAACATTCTGGATATCGAGGCAGTCCAGGGAGAAATCAAGAAACAGCGCCGCCTGAAAAAATCCACCATAGGCGAGGCAAGGAAAGCCGCCGAAAACATGGCGCCCTGGATCGCGCCGCCGGAAACACCGAAGGAGATAGCGTTGAGAACGCCGCTGAGTCCCGCGGCCGTTGCCGACATACGGGCCGAGGTCGCGAAGACCGAAGTAATTCACCTCGACGAACAGCCGAAAGCGGTTCTCGCGGAGTGGACGGGCGATGTTTATGAAGGCCTGATCAGGAAGCGCGCCGGCGGGTGTCCGCTGGATGAGAAAGAGCAGAAAACAGTGGCCGAATTCGAGGCCACAAATGAATACCGCATGCTGCGGGACTATTACACTGGGATAGAGGAACAGGCCGCGGAGACCGGAGACCGGAAACAGGAGACAGCCATATGAAAATTTACATCGCAACATCATGGAAAAATGAAGAATGCGCGCTCGTTATGGCGCAGCTGCTCAGGCAGGACGGCCACGAGGTAGATTGTTTCTGTGACACATCAACAGGACGGTATTGCTTCCGGTGGGCCGATCATTTCAACAAAATCGAGGATGCCAACGTCTTTTCGTTTCTGGCTTTGCCGGAGGCAAAGCGTGCCTTTGAGGAAGACAAAAAATGGATCGACTGGTGCGATGCCGTCGTGATGATCTATCCCTGCGGAAACAGCGCTCACCTGGAGGGCGGCTATGCGAAGGGATTGGGAAAAATGTTTTTTATTATCGGCAATTTCCCGCCCGGATACTTTGAAAATATGTACGGTTTCGCCGATGAGATCTACGATGACGACAAGGGTCTAAATCAATTGCGGGAAAGATTGTACGTAGAATCAGCAATGCTGACAGACAAAGGAGGGCAATAGAATGGACGCTAAATCGGACAAGTTTTTTATCACGGAAATCCTCAATGACCTTCACCGGAATGGGTTTGTTGAGGGTGGGAAGGCCAGCGATATGCTGCGAGACTGGGCGTCAGAACTTAGGACTGAGGCTCGTGCAACTTTGCCAGCATCGCGGCTCAGGAAAGAATTCAATAAGGAAGTCGGAGCATATAATTGGTGATTTGAAAAAGGAGGGCAATAGATGAAACCGGTATTCGTAATGACAAACAATGTAAGGGCTTACGTACAGACGATGGAAATTGTTCGCAAGCGCATGGGGAGCGATTCGTTAGCCATGATCTGCGGCCGCGCCGGTCGCGGCAAAACCCGCACATCCATCTGGTACGCGACACAGAACGACTGCATCTACATTCCCACGCTGCGAGACTGGAGCGTGCTATGGATGTATCAGGATGTCCTGAAAGCGATGGGCGTCCACCCGGATGATCAGCCGCGCCGGCGGAAACAGGCATTTGAAATGATCCTGAAGATCCTGGAGGAACGCCCCCGCATCGTCATCATGGACGAGGCCGATCTATTAGGGCCGCGGCTACTCGAATCCGTCCGCGATCTATGCAAGATGACGCGAGTCCCCTGGGTCCTCGTCGGCGAGGAGGGGCTGCCCATCCTTATGAACCGGGATCGGCGTGTATGGTCCCGCAGGTGCGCCACAATGGAATTCGCGCCCATGAACGCGGCAGACATTATCGTGTACGCGCGCGAGGCAACGGGTCTGCTCATGGAAGAGACCACAGCCGACATGATCCAGCTGCACGCCGGCGGCGACATCCGTCTGATCGAGCTGATCCTCTCGACGGCGGAGACAATGGCCCAGGCGAACAATTTGAAAGAGGTCACATTCGACATCGCCGAAAAAGCGATCAAGAAGGTGATCCCCGAGGCGATTAAGAAATGATACCCGTAGATCAAACAAAATTACATGATCCGCCCAGGCAAAATGGCAATTGTGTGCCTGCGGTATTGGCCAGTTTGCTGGAAATGGACATATCTGACGTCCCCGAATTTGAAGAAATGGACGAAAGCCAATATTTTTGGTCCATGATAAATTGGCTGCGTGAGACAGGGTATCATCTAGTGCAGTGGGACAAAGAGGTACATGTCCCGGGCTATCATATCGCACACGGTCCCGGACCGCGAGGAGTAGACCACGTAGTCATATATTACGGGACAGAGATGGTGCATGACCCACACCCATCACGAGCCGGGCTGGTCACTGTATCGGGTGTATGGGCGTTGTTGCCGCATGATCCGATGAGGAGATTACCCTAATGACCAACGTAACCGATCAGATCCGCGAGTGGTTTCGACGGATGGAGAGAGGCAGCAGCGCCCAGTGCGCCGCCGCCCTGGGCATCAAAAACGCCAACTGTTACCGGCGCATCCGGGAACTCTTGAAGCGCGGCTGGCTCACCCAGCCCTGCTATGGCGTGTTCCAGTACCAGGAAATCCCGGAACACCTCCGCGGCAAGGCCGTCGAATTGCAGGCGAAAATGTGGCGGGCTGTACGCATCGCTGGATTGGCCACCGTCTGGGACATTGCCCAGTTTTCCGGCGCGTCCTATGAATACGCACAGGCGTACATGCGGTTTTTGAAAGCGGAAAACCTCATCAAAGAGACCCGCGAAAGAGACCGCATGCGCCCGAAATACCGGTGCCTGGCACAGCTGAGGCAGGAGACGCCCGTCATGCGGGCGCACACAACCCGCACCGCGGCGGAACTCCGCAGGCTGAAATTCATGGACACCGGCTGGGCGCTCATGCGCGCGCTGCGAGACGGCGACGATGCCGCCGCGCGGGAGGTTCTAAAGGGACTGTCCCAGGAATTTTCCGCAGGAAAACCCGGGACTGTCCCCGGTGTTAAGGAGGAGATCAAATGAAAAACACAAATATCAGCAAGCGCATCTGACACAAGGTGGGCAAGACAAAAAGGGGAGAGGATATCTATAAATCCACCCTTGGACATCTCGCGGTGGAGAGAGATCACACGTATCTGTGTCAGATGACAGAGCAGGAAACAGAGGAGGCGACATGGGATCGCGACGACTGAAAAAGAAAGATGATCTGCGGTATCGGGTGGGCTCGACCATAGAGACGCGGAATTGCAAATGGTGCAGGCATTATGTGGGCTGTTTTGCAGTGCGACATATCGGAGATGCCGGAGAGTCGGTTATCGAGCCGCGATGCAGAATCATGGGACTGGAAAACTCCCGCCGGTATCGTGTCAGGCCGGATTATACCTGTGACGCGCAGGAATCAATATATATCCCACAGGAGCTGTAAGATGAACTTTAAATGTCCCTACTGCGGAAAGGAATGTAATTTCATGGAGATCAAAGCCGATGCCGACCTGATGGCGATTATACGGCTGCAGCCCGTATTCGGGAAACACTCGAACCTCGTCTGGGCGTATGTCGAGCTGTTCGGGATATCGCCCCTGAAAGCAAAGACGAAAAAGCTGCTTCTCCTCCTCGAAGAGATGGCCCGCCTCTTCCAGGCCGAGGGATTCAATTACAAGAAAAAACCCTACCGGATCAGCCGGGCCGGGATCGTCGAGGCTCTGAACATTACAGTGCACCGGGACTTTCCCGACCGCCTCACGAACCATAATTATCTCAAAAAGATCATGATCTCCATCGCTGAAAAAGAGGACCATGCCGCCGGGAAGCAGGCGGAAAAAGACCTCCGGGAATCCGAGATCAGAGGCGAAAGGTCAGGGAGAAATAGAAAATTCTCCGAGGACGAGCGCCTCGCGAACCTCAGTCGCTTGAGCGACATCATAAAAACGCTATGAAAAAATTAATCACCACATTGATCGTCATCATCACCGTCGCGGCGCCGGCATTGCTTCATCCGCTGCCGGAGATACGCGTCCCCTGCACCATCGGCGAGGTCGTGGAGGACCCGCTCTATATCCAATACTGGGAGGCGAGGCTCTACCACGGCGCGTACACCGCGTGGGAGGCACACGGGACACTGTGGTTCCGGCGTGACGGAAAGGTGATCGAATACAAGGCAAGAAAAAAAGAAAAAAGGAGGACATTATGAAAGAAATTGATCTCGGCATATACGACGGTAAGCACGACGAGACGTTGACGCTGGTGGAGAGAGGAGCCTTGGAGATATTGGAAGGGCGCGGAAAGGGCGCGGAGGCGGCGATCTCCGCCCGTGAATTCGCGGAGGAGCTGGGCCTTGGACACGAGGACAGATTTGGGACCTATCTCCCTGACAGAGAGCAGAAGAAACGCGACATCCGCAGGCTCGTCAATCACCTCATCATGACACACGGGATCCCCATAATCTGTCAGGCGGGATCCGGCGGCGGATATTACATCGCCGGCTGCGAGGCAGAGGTGACAAGATTCTATACGACATTTCACCGGCGCGCCATGACAGGTCTCGTAAAGGCGTCTCGTGGGAAGAAATCCGCGTTTGTTGACATCGCGACACAACTTGTCCTGGGCTTCGATTCGCCGGAGACGAAGGAGGCCGTCGAGCGCCTGCAACTCACCCCCGACAGCGATTCCGTGCCCGCCTGGGTGTCGATGGTCACACAATTTCTCGACCGGCTGTCCGGCAACCCGGAGAAATATGCCGCGGAGATCCGGCACATCCAGCAACAGTACGGCGACATATTCGTCCCGGCTGAAAAGGTCCGCATGCTTCGGGAGAAAACCGCTGAATTTCAGCAGCTGCTGAGGGAGATCGCGTAATGCCGATCACCGCGAAACAAAAATCCCTGCTTCACGTGGCGAAGGCGCGGCTCGGCCTCGACGACGAGACATACCGGCAGATACTGCACAGCAACGCGGGTGTCCGGTCGGCGGCGGACAACCGCCTGACGCTGTCCGGATTCCGCCGCGTCATGGACCATCTGACCGAAAAGGGATTTAAAAAAACGCCCGGCACAGCCGATCACACCGGCTACACACAGCGCCTGGCAAAATGGAAAAAGGCTGTGGGCTACCGGCCGGACATGGCCACGCCGGAGCAACTGGCCAAACTGGAGACCGACTGGGATTTTATGAAATGGTACTGGGCGCCCGACGGATTCGGGAATTATACGCTGAGCCTCCGTGGATTCATCCGGAAATGCGCCCGCGTGGGAGACCTGAGATTCATGACATTCGGCCAGGCCCACAAAACGATCGAGGCGATGAAAAGCATTAAAGGGAGAGGTCAGGGGCCAGAGGGGACTGTCCCGGAATTTTCCGCGGAAAAACCCGGGACTGTCCCCGGTGAAACCAGAGAGAAACGGCATTTTTTACCAAACACTCAGAGAAAAAAACATGAAAAAACGTGACCGACGCAGGCGCAGGAAAAGCAGAGTAAGGGGACTGTCCCCGATAGCATCCCATCTGGGGCGCCGGGCTGTCGGACATGATCAGGGAGGA
>JAFCZZ010000588.1 GCA_019314085.1 Deltaproteobacteria bacterium
CAAAGTATCGCCCGACCATATATCATTTGAGTTCCAGTTGCAACAGGGATACTATCTATCTTCTCCAATATTTACGCTCTCGCTTCTCGCCAGAGTTGCCCGGCGTTTCCTGATAGCTTCCCGTTGACCGAATTCCCTTTTATCCCTTGTCAATGTCTCCGTTCTTGAAGGGGGGGGAGGATGTCTCTATGGCACGGATGGTCGAACCACTCTTGTGTGAAATGTCAAAGGATATCAAATGGACAAAACACCCGGTACGATCGGTCTCTCGTGATTGCCGATGGGGATTTCCCGATTTGACTTTTGGGTGTCATGCGTATATACAAACAACCTCGCCTGAGGAGGGCTTCCGTGAGCAGATGGGGTTTGTCGAGTTATCTTCTTGCCGCCATAGTGTTTCTTGTTTTGGTTGATCCACCCGTTGGGTTTTCCACGGAGAATACGGCCTATATTTCATTCAAGAGGGTGGGTGTTTCACGGCATCATGCTGACCCCTACACGGTCAAGAAGAATGAGTACCTGTTCCAAATAATCAGAGAAAAATACCATGTTTCAGACAGGGAAAGTTACCAAATTCTGGAACTGGTGAAGCGCTTTAACCCTCAGCTGAAAGACATGAATGTGATATATCCCGGCCAGAAGTTACTCCTTCCCCGGAAGAGATCTTCAGGTGTAGCCCCCCCCGGGCACCCCTTGCCCGACGAGCTTCCTGATAAGAAGAACGAGAATGGTGTGCTGAAATATGTTGTGAAGAAAGGCGACAGCATCTCGTACATTATTAATAGATTTGGCAACTCTCACGGGGAGATTTACAGAGTATTGCGGCTTGTAAAGCGTCTCAACCCGAAGGTTAAAAATTTTGATAGTATATATCCCGGACAGACCCTGTTTTTCCCCTCTGAAGCCCGCAGGAAGGCACAACCGACGGCCGAAAGCAGCAATGTTACCATACCTGAATATAAGATACTGCCTGTTATCAGCCATATCGTAAGCAGAATGCAGGGCGTGGTCATAACGGACGGGAGTTACGGCATCCCCTTACCCCCTTCCGGCGAGGTAACGATTGATTGCTCAAAGGTTCCTGTTATAGAAATACCTGGCGGAAACACGATTCTCCTTGATCTTTCCAATCGGATACCTTCAGATCTCAAAGGCATTATAGAATCAACGTGGAATACCTACCGTGTGATTGGTGTCAAGGGAAAAGAGATGCTCCCCCCCCTCCTGGAGAGGATAGTAAGGGCAGCAGGCGTATATACCCTTGAAAAGATCAATCGACAGGTGAAAATAGGCGATAGACCGGCAGTGCGGGTTTTTATTGAATGGCTCGTTTCAAAAAAGTCTGAGACCGGGGGGGCGGGCAGGTATGGGTTTAACTTTCTAACAGGGATATCCGACGTTCTTCCCCTTCCCGTAAAGACCTATGCACAGAGGAATGGGTTCGAGATTTTTGAGATAATGAATGGGTTCGGGATAACGGGTGACGAGGCGGTATATCAACCTTCCCCCGTGCAGGTCCTTGATTCCGGGGGTGGCCTGATTCTGGCTGATTCACTACTTAGAATGCTCGGGCACTCTCCCGTGAGGGGGGCCGAGATTACGGTGCTGAGCGGAGATGGGCTTTCCCTGTCTATGAAGACAGGGCTTTTGCTGAACGTTGGGGGCACGCGCGTTATTATGACCTCACGGAGGGTTTCTGATCCGGTCCTGAATATCCTGCAGGAGGGGGGTGACAGGGTCGTCTTCATATCGGAAGAGAGGGGCAGAGGAGAGATCATTGAGGATATCGTGCGTGCAATGAATATCCCCTCTTCGCGCGACGACTTCAGGTTTTCACTTTCCCGGCAGACCGGGAAAGAACGGGGTGATATATCCCTTCCTGCCCTGCGGCTCGGAGGCGGGCGGGATCTGTATCTGGTCGACTACGATGTCGACAAAGAAATCCAAGGCTGGTACGGTATTGAAGATAAAAGGAATTGCCTTGATATCAGGAGGGCTTGACAGTGTGCTCGCCGTAAAGGTTATGCAGGAACAGGGGATTGAGGTTCAGGGCGTTGCCTTTGAGACGCCTTTTTTTGGTTCCGACAGGGCCGTGGAGGCGTCGCGCGCGATAGATCTTCCTCTGACTGTGGTCGATATTGCGGAAGAACACCTCGTTATGCTCAGGGCACCGCGGTACGGGTATGGCAGGAATATGAACCCTTGCATAGATTGTCACATACTGATGCTCAAGAAGGCCGGAGAGATGATGGAGGCCCGGGGGGCCGACTGTATCCTGACGGGGGAGGTCCTTGGACAGCGCCCCATGTCTCAGGGGAAACAATCCCTCCATGTTGTGGCGAAGCGATCGGGTTATCAGCCATACGTTATCCGGCCGCTGAGCGCCCGGCTTCTGCCGGAGACCATGCCGGAGACGGAGGGAAAGGTTGACCGGTCCCGGCTGCTGGACATACAGGGGAGGGGGAGAAAACGCCAGATGGAGATGGCCGACGAGTACCGGATAACCGGATATGCCACCTCGGCCGGTGGATGCCTCCTGACCGACCCGGGATTCTCCAAGAGACTGAGAGATCTCTTTGCGCACGATAAGAATATGGAGATCCGAGACTTGGAGCTCCTCAAGGTTGGGAGACATCTGCGCCTGAATGATGAAACAAAGATAATCGTGGGCCGAAAACAGCGGGAGAATGAGATCATCAGGGGACTGTCGGAGGATCACGATATTGTGATCAGGATGAAAGACCTCCCCGGCCCCACGGTTCTGGTACCTTATGGGTGTGGAGGTGAAGATCTGCGCCGTGCCGCCGGCATATGCGCCCTCTACAGCCACGCCCCCGCTGATTTAAAAGCCGTTGTCGAATGGCGCACGGGAGGGGCTGCCCAGTATCTTGAAATAGT
>JAFCZZ010000089.1 GCA_019314085.1 Deltaproteobacteria bacterium
CCGTCGTAGATCTCGTCGGGACCCGCCATGGAGCCGGTATGCGACAGCCCCGCCTGTTTGCCCGCTTCGGAGCCGCCTACGTAGAGGGCCACGATCGGCTTGTGGGGCGTGATCGCACGCGCCGTTTCCATGAAGGCCCGTCCCCGGGTGATCCCTTCGATGTACATCGCGATAACCTTCGTATTCGGGCAGGCGCCGAGGTATTCCATACACTCGACGATATCGATATTGGCCTCGTTCCCGACGCTCAGAGCCGTGCTAAATCCCAAGCCGTGACGGTGGAGATAATTGAACATCTGCGTAATGAAGCTGCCGCTCTGTGACGCCAGGCCAACAAAACCTGGAGGACCCTCGGCCGGGAGAGGCGTGGGGTTGAACTTGAGGTGGGGATTTGCCACGCCGAGACAGTTTGGACCCAGAAATCGGATGCCGTAGTTGTCGGCAATCTGTTCAAGTTCTCTCTGCATCGCGGCGCCTTCGGGACCGGCCTCTTTGAATCCCCCGGACACGACGATCGCGTGTCTGATCCCCTTTCTGCCGCATTCCTCCATCGCCTGGCAGACGACCTCCGTGGGCAGGACAATGATAGCCAGGTCGGGAATTTCGGGGAGGTCCAGAACACTTCCGTATGCCTTGTGTCCGCGCACCTGTTCATCCGTGAGATGGATGGGGTAGATCGCTCCTTCATATCCGAGGAGCTCCATCGAGGACAGCATAATCGAGCCCATTCTCATAAAGTTGTTTGAAGCGCCGAAAAAGGCGATGCTCCGGGGATTGGCAATCGGATAGAGGGGACTTTCTTCAATCGATGTGGTCATGTGTTACCTTCCTTGAATAGTCTGCTGAGGACGGATGACACATGCGTATCCATGACGTGCACAATGACAGGCACCATCGTATAGTGTGTTCTGAATACATGAAAATCCCCCCATAGCGTACCGCCTGATAACAGATAATCGCTCAGCATTCAATTAAAAAATGCACGTGCCGTAAATCGCCTGACCCGACAGAGAGAACCGGTCTATTGCGAGGCACCATCCTTCAGATCGAAAAGGGTATCTCCCGTCACCCCGAGAGGAAAAAGACGATTACCATTTGTATTCATTAAGAAAAGGAATATTAATTGCCATGGCCCCGCGTATATTCTTTGTGGTTTGCTACAAAGCGGTCCGTCGGCACGACACAGATCAAGCTCGGCGAGATCGAAGAAACTGTCTTGGTATTTTTTCTTGACAGCAGGGGTGGCGTTGAGATAAGTTCGCATACGAATGATATCGGAGGCGCCAAATCGCGTCACTATTAATCTGGAGTGAGCACTCCCCGGTGTACGCGGGAGTGATAGGAGCAGCCACACACCACCAAGACGGCGACTGATTCGCTATCCCGGACCGCCGATCATTGCTTGAAAAATAACGCATTATGCAATCAGATGTGTCTGAAAAGGAGGTATTCCATGTCCGACCTGCTCGATATGCTGGGATGTCGCCATCCCATTATTCAGGGTCCCATCGGTTCGATGAACAATCCCGCCATGGTGGCGGCTGTCTCCGAGGCGGGTGCCTACGGCATGCTGGCGCTCGGATTTATTGACAATGTGCAGGAGGCACGGCGTCTCGTAGGGAAGGTCCAGGAACTGACAGACAGACCCTTCGGCGCCAATGTCGTCCTGCTCAACCCCCTTGCCCCGGAGATTCTGAAAGCTCTCGCCGAGGCAGGTGTCACGACAGTGACAACATCGGTGGGACAGCCGAGGGATCTCTATCCCCTTATCCACGCCCTGGGAATGAAGGGAATCCACGTAGTCCTCTCTCTGGCCCATGCCGTGAAGGCGGAGGAATACGGCGCGGACGGTCTCGTTGTGGTGGGGGCTGAGGCGGGGGGGCTTCGTTCAACCAAGCCCGAATCATCGACGATGGTGTTGGTTCCCCTTGTCGCCGATAATGTATCAATTCCCATTGTCGCGGCTGGCGGCATTGCCGATTCACGCGGGTACCGAGCCGCCTTTGCCCTGGGAGCCCAGGGGGTTCAGGTAGGGACCCGTTTCCTGGCGTCGGCGGAGAGTACGGTTCATGAAAAATGGAAGGAGGCGGTAATCGCCTGCGGCGATGGAGGAACCGCCCTTCTCCCGGTGAGAAATATGATGACCAGGGCCGTTGTCACCCCCGGAATCAGAAAGCTGATGGACGACCCAGCCGTGGATCTGGCAGAGGCGATGAAAAAGGTTGACCGTGTCGGGGCGTGGGATGCGGGGGACTTCGACAACGCCGTTGCCGGAGGCGGGCAGGTGAGCGCCCTCATTCGGAATATACAGCCGGTGAAAGGGATCATCGACGAAATGGTCTCCTAGGGCCTGTCCGATGCATCGAGAAAAAGCTACGACATCACCATGGCAAGAACCAGGACGCCCTCAGGCAGGACCGGGTGGCATTTTTGCTTGACAGCAAATTTGCTGCCGGCATAAGTTCGTATGCGAAAGATGGTAAAAATGTCGACCCCTCTTACAGACAGTTCGGATTGTTATGTCTTTCTTCTGTCCAAGGCCTACCAGAAGGGTCACGGCTTGGTGCAGAAGCGCCTCCAGCCCTATGGTGTTACGAATGTCCAATATGTTGTCTTGGAAGCCCTGTGGAACCGGGAAGGTCTGACGGCTGTTGAACTCGGACAGCTCTTGACGATTGATAAGGCGACCCTCTCGGGTATCCTGGATCGGATGGCAGACGCCGATCTGTTGATCAAACGGCACGATACGCAGGACAAACGAATGCTCAGATTATACCCTACCGAAAAGGCACACAACATGAAGGACAAACTTATAGAACAGCGGAAACAGGCGAATGAAGAGTTGCTGGCGGATTTCGCGCAGGAAGAACGCATCTTGCTCAGGCGGCTCTTGTTGAGTATCACATAACAGCAATGAGTAGTGGGTCAAGGAGGCACCTATGAAGGAGTGGAAAAAAACAGGATGCGTGCTCTGCGCACAGAACTGCGGTCTCGAAGTACTGGTCGAAGATGGCCGTATGGTAAAGGTAAGACCGGACAAGGACAATCTCCGTAGCGAAGGATACGCATGCCGGAAAGGCCTCAATGTCATCTACCATCAGTATCCCGCGGATCGTCTGACTCAGCCCCTCAAACGGGTGGGGGATCGGTTCGAGCCCATCTCATGGGACCAGGCAATTGATGAAATTGCCGAAAAGATGCGGGGGCTGGTCGACCAGCATGGCCCCCGCTCCCTGGCCTACATGGGTGCCAGCGCCCAGGGCGGCCATTTCGAGGGGGCCTTTGGCCTCTCACTGCTCGAAGGACTGGGATCGAAATACTTCTATAATTCCGGGGGACAGGAATTCAGCGGGATCTTCTGGGTCGACGGGCGCGTCCTGGGAAAACAGTACCTCCATGCTATTGCAAACGAACAGAACGCCGAGATGTTCGTGGCCTGGGGGTGGAACGGCATGCAGAGCCACCAGATACCGCAGGCGCCGAAGGTGCTCAGGGGATTTGCCAAGGACCCCGACCGGCTGCTGGTGGCTATCGACCCGCGCATGAGCGAGACGGCGGCGATAGCGGACATCCATCTGGCCGTGCGCCCGGGGACAGATTCACTGCTGATGAAGGCCATGATCTCCATGATCATTGAGGAAGGCTGGGAGAAAAAGGAGTACATCAAACGGTACGTAGAGGGCTTCGATACGATCCGGCCCTGGTTCGAAAATTTTGACGCCAAGGCGGCCATCGAGGTCTGCCAGCTCTCCTACGACGAGGTGCACCGCCTCTGCCGTCTCATGATCACAAAGAGGTGGTGCATCCATCCGGACCTGGGGATCTACATGGGGCGCCACAGCACCCTCAACTCCTATCTGATGGCGATCCTGATGGCAATCTGCGGCATCTATGGTGTACGCGGCGGGAACGTCATCCCCGGGATGCTCGTCCCGATGGGAAGGCATGCCGATGAGCGTGACCCGAAAACCTGGCGAACACTGGCGACCAATATGCCACCCGCAGCGAGCGGTTCGTTCCCCCCGTCGGTGATGCCCGAGGAGATCCTCAGCGATCATCCGGAACGGCTGCGCGCGGTGTACGTCAGCGCCTGCAACCCTCTTCGGGCCTATCCCGACACAACGGCCTACGAGGATGCCTTCGGCAAGCTCGACCTGTTGGTGGTCAGCGACATCGTCATGAGCGAGACGGCACGGCTGGCCCACTACGTCCTCCCCTGTCGTTCCTTCTACGAGTCCTGGGATTCGACCTTCTTCCAGCACAACTGGCCCGGGATCTTCTTCCAACTCCGGGGGCCCATCGTGGAGCCGCCCGGTCAATGTCTCGAGGCATCCCAGATCTATACCCTGCTGGCCGATAAACTCGGGCTGATTCCGGATATCCCCGATCACTTGTACGAGGCCGCCAAGGGCGATCGTCTTACCTTTGGGGCACAACTGATGGAGTGGGTCGCGACGGAACCCAAGGCCATGCGTGCCATGCCGCTGGTTCTTGCCAAAACCTTCGGACGTGTGTGGGACAGCGCCGCCCTGGCCGCCCTGTGGGGGATCCTGATGACGGCGCCGAAGGTGTTCCGCGAAAATGCCGTTCGGGCAGGATTCGAGCCGGGACTGGACCAGGGCGACCGAATCTTCCAGGCCCTGCTGGATAATCCCCAGGGCCTCTGGATCGGCACACTCGATGAAGACAACCCCATGGACGGCATCAAGACACCATCAGGGAAAATCGAGGTGTACATCCCCGAGATGGAAGAACAGGCAAAGAATCTGGACGCGGAAAGCGAAGCGGCAGACCTCAAGATGTCCGATGCGTTTCCGCTGATCCTCAATGCCGGGCGACATATGTCCTACAATGCCAACACACTGATGAGAAACCCCGAGTGGAACAGGGGGAAAAGGGCCTGCACCGTGGCAGTGAACCCCGCCGACGCCGAGGTTCTGAACCTGAACGACGGCCAGCAGGTCCGCGTCACGACCGAGGCGGGAAGCGCCGTAGCTGAGATGGAGATAACCGAACAGGTCCGCAAGGGAACGGTTCTGATACCCCATGGATTTGGCCTGATCTACGACGGGGAGGTGTACGGCATCAACGTCAACAACCTGACGAAAAACACCCATCGTGATCCGCTCGGCACGCCCCTTCACCGGTTTGTGCCGTGCAGGGTTGAAGCGGTTTAAAAATCGAACATTACAAGGAGAGTCATTCCAATGAACTGGAATACAAAAATAACGGAATTGCTGGGCTGTAAGTATCCGATTCTGCAGGGTGCAACCGAGATGATCGGCACATGGCCCTTTGCGGCTGCTGTTGCGGAGACTGGTGCTCATGGGACGATAACCGCGTCGATATGCAAAACGCCGGATAGACTCCGCGATGATATCCGAAGATGCAAGGACGCCACGAGAGGATCATTCGGTGTAAATCTGAGCATCGGTCTCTGCCCGCACGTGGAGGAGATGCTGGAGGTGTGCATCGCAGAGGGCGTTCCCATAGAGACATCGGTGTACAAACCGGATGCATTGGCACCACGCATCAAGGAATCGGGATTGCCATGGATTCACAAATCGGCACGGGTCAAGGACGCGATCCACGCCCAGGAAGTGGGTGCCGATGCCATAATTCTGGTCGGCGTGGAAGGTGCGGGCATTAAGAACCCCGCGCAACTTCCCACCATGACCACCATCCTCTGGGGAGTGCGAGCGCTTTCCGTTCCGGTTATCGCTGCGGGCGGTATCGGCGATGCCCACAGTCTTCTCGGCGCTCTCGCACTCGGGGCCGAGGGGGTGACGATGGGGAGCGCCCTCATGACCACCAAGGAATGCCCCATCGGTCATGAATTCAAGGAAAAAATGCTGAAGCTCAAGCTCGATGAACCCGAATTCTGCACACGGGTGTTAACACCTGCTCCTTTTGACCGAAACGCCGCAACACGGCCGGAACCGGAAGATATAGACTGGAGTCATGCCGCATCATTTGCAGTGACGGGGGTTGAAGGTATCGTAAGCGTGAAAGAACTTATCCAAAGTATTATTTCCGACGCGGAAGAGATCATCAAGGACTGGCAGTTTCTGAAGGAATAATTGGTTATTACTTGAGGATTACCGTACACACGTATGTGGCGCGGCATACACGCAAATGCTTATATACACAACGTAGAAGGAGAAAAAATGGATATCTACCCCTGGTGGACTGAAGCACAGATCAAGCTGGCCGAGGATGCAAAGAAGTTTACGGATGAAGTGCTCATGCCGATCGGTATGCGCAGCACCTTGACGAACACGTTCAGTTGGGAAGCAATCAAACTGATGGCTGACGAAGGCTGGTTCGGCGCCCTGGTTCCCAAGGAATACGGCGGTCATTTTGAAGAGTGGGGCGTCACGGGCGCCGCCATCCTCAACGAAGAGGCTGCCCGCGCCGGTATGGCCGGCCCCCTGGGTACCACCATGTTTGGAAGTGCCACGCAGCTTCTCCATAACGGCAACGATGCGCAGAAGGAGAAGTGGCTGCGGCCAATGGCCAAAGGAGAGCTGCTCGGGTGCATTGTCATGACCGAGCCCTATGCCGGTTCCGATATTGCGTCCATCGAATCGACGGCGGTTTGTGACGGCGACGATTATATCATTAATGGCAAAAAACGATTTCAAACCACTATCGCAGCCGCCGATCTCTACCTCTG
>JAFCZZ010000589.1 GCA_019314085.1 Deltaproteobacteria bacterium
CTGGCGCAGTCACACGCCAGGGGTTTGAAGGAGAAAAAACGTTTGACTTATCTATATAAATAAGTCCTATTGAATGCTACCATTAGCGTGGATCCGAAAAGATGGTCTCGATTGCCGCCAGACGAACGCTCCAATCCTCGTCTTCGAGTCCCTGCCGGACAGTGTCAAAGGGGAATTCTCCACCCTGACAAACACTTATGGCGGTTTGACGAACGCGCCAGTCTTTATCTTTAAGCCCCTGCCAGATAATGTCAAAGGGGACATCACGCCCCCGGCAGGCGCGCGCCGCGACTTGACGAACATGCCAATCCTCGTCTTGAATTCCTTGCCAGATAATATCAAAAGGGATAGCTTGTCCCTGACAGGCGATTATTGCCGCTCGACGGCCAATCCTTATCTTCAAGTCCTCGCCGGATAATGTCAAGGGGGACATCCCATCCCTGACAAACGTTCCTAGCCGCCTGACGAACATGCCAATCCTTATCTTCAAGTCCCTGTCGGATAATGTCAAAGGGGACATCTCGCCCCCGGCAGGCATATATCGCCGCCAAACGAACCAACCAATCTTCGTCTTTGAGTCCCTGCCGGATAACATCTAATGATTGTTCCCGCATATTGTCCTACTTTCTCTATCTCTCTCTTTCCCCTGGCGCAGTCATACGTCAAGGTATCAAAAGAGAAAATATTAATTTATTGAACGCTGCCATCGGCGCGGGCTTGTAAGAGCACTTTGATTGCTTCCTGTTTATCCTCGTATTCTTTGCGCCTTTTGGCTGCCAGATATTTCTTCGCTAACTCTTTGCCGATGCCGATGGACATATTGCTTAATGTCTCGCTGTCAAGGTCTTTGTAGAATTTGCCATCGCTGTTTTTGATTTTGTATGCCCGTTCAATGGTCATTGGCTCATCAATGTCAAGCGTTTCCTGTTCTGGCTCTTCTTGTTCCGGCTCGGGCTGGGGATCTTCGGCGTTTGGCTCTTCAATAATAACGCTGGTCGAGTCAATTATATTGCCGTCTTCATCGGCCTCGGCGCCCAATTCTTCGGGGGTATAAATCGGTGCGCCACCAGCAACGCCCGCAGCAAACCGTTTCTGTCCCCTGGTCATTGTGCGCGCAAACAATAAATCCGAGGGATAG
The DNA here is from genome assembly GCA_019314085.1 of Deltaproteobacteria bacterium. The sequence continues at coordinate 1,139 of JAFCZZ010000589.1, forward strand.
TTTTTCCAAGCCATTTTATCGGTAAGCGGCTCCCAAGTGCCTTTCTTTTTGTTCCACTGTTTAATTTTCTTTGCCTCCTCGATGGTAAAGCTAGATTCGCCGACCTTCACACCTCCCTGGAACCATTCGATGACGCACTCTGTATCGGTCGCCTTTTTAACGCGGTAAGAATACCGGGGATCGTTGTCAACAAGCGTAGCAATAAGATTGGCGCTAAAGGTGGGTGTTCCTTTAATAATATTAACGCCCGACATGCTCGCAAATGGTGGGATGCCAACCTCTGCCCCAGCCATAACTTTGACAATCGCCTGAGACTTACTCTTGGCGTCGCTAAAATATCCGCTTTCGTATAGCGCCATTGCCGCCCTTTGTAATCCATCAAAATCTCTGTAAATTGCTAATGCATTTTGTTCTGTCATTTCATCCTCTCTAATCTAAAATGGAATATCTCTGCTATGTTCGGTTATTTCTCCTTCCTCATCTACCAACGCCAGACATTGAGGACAATACCGCATCCGTCCATCTGGAGCATCGTAAACCAAATAAGCATTTTCGTGTCTGCACTTATCTGGATCAACTTTGTGATTTATCATTCGGTTTCCCCGGAACACTTGAGTGATGCCTCGCTTTAAATCCCGCACGGTAACGGTCCCGTCCCCGTTGTCGATATGTTGGATGCCGTCTCTCTCAATCATTAATACGCGCTTCATGCTGCCTCCCTGTTTATTGCCTTTAAATATCGTTTACAAGCACACTCCCTTGCTTTCTTACGCTTCACAAACTGAACACAATTTCTCATTTGCCATTCTGTTGGATTGCCGGAACGTGATCCTTCTCCGTATGGTTGATAAGTCCAGCAAGCAAATTTACCACTGGAAAGTCTCTCAGTGTTCCAGCAATATAATTCTTTCCGAGGGCCCTCAAAATATCTATATCGGGCTGTTCGTGGCGTTATCGACGCCATTAACTCTTGTATCTCTCTAGATGTTTTCATTATCGCCTCCGCTCCACTATTTCGTCAATATCAGCAATGGGCTTGACCGTCCAGCGACCATTGTCCAACCATTCGCGCCGCCGGTACTGGTCATGGTAAATCCGCTCCATTTCTTCGGCACG
>JAFCZZ010000090.1 GCA_019314085.1 Deltaproteobacteria bacterium
CCCATAGCTCACAACAGGCGGCTTAGTTCTTCAAGCGTCAATCCAAAATTGCATCAACACCTTGAACCTAAATCTGATTGTCTATTATCGCAACTTTGGATTGACGCTTATTCGTAATCTACGACGAACAGGCTAATGCAAATTTTGTTTGTTTCAGGAAGTACTCAATCAAACCTTCAAAAATCAATTTTGAGACTCATCTGATTGTAATTGTGGGGTTTGAGCTTTGAGCATGTACCCTTCAGCCCTGCACGGCTGCCTGTATGTCCGGGTAATCGTTTTCACCGGACAGGGTCGCTTCCTTCATTGCCAGGTATTCGTCAAAGTCCGTCATCACGTCGATGATGCCGTCCGGAGTGATTTCGACAATCCGGTTTGTCATGGTGGATACAAGCTCATGGTCATAGGAGGTGAAGAGCACTACCTCCGAAAAAGCCGTCAGGGCGTTATTCAAAGCGGTAATTGACTCAAGGTCGAGATGGTTGGTGGGCTCATCAAGAATGAGGACGTTGGCGTCGGAGAGCATCATCCTGGAGAGCATGCAGCGAACCCGTTCGCCGCCGGAGATGACGGAGGTCTTTTTCGTCGCCTCCTCTCCTGAAAAAAGCATTTTTCCCAGGAAGCCCCGCACAAAACTCTCATTCTCATCAGGAGGCGCATACTGGCGCAGCCAGCCGACAAGATCAAGCTCCTCATTGTTGAAATACGCATTATTCTCTTTCGGGAAATAGGCGCTGCGGATGGTCACCCCCCAGCGGAAGCTTCCCTTGTCCGGTTCAAGCTCCCCAGCCAGGATCTGGAAGAGGGTAGTTTTTGCCAGGCTGCCCTCCCCGACGAAGGCGATCTTGTCGCCCTTGTTGACGGTGAGGGTGAGATCCTCAAACATGGAAACCCCGTCGATCTTTTTGGAAAGACCCTCGATTTCCAGAATGACGTCACCACAGGGCCGTTCAGGCGTGAAGGCAATGTAGGGATATTTTCGGGATGAAACCGGCATGTTCTCGAGGGTGAGCTTCTCAAGCAGCTTCTTCCGTGAGGTGGCCTGCCGGGCCTTGGAGGCGTTTGAACTGAAACGCCGGATGAATTCCTTGAGCTCTTCCGCCCTGGCCTTGGTCTTCTTGCCCTCGGCCTCCCTCTGGTGGAAATGGAGCTGGCTGGCCTGATACCAGAAGTCATAGTTGCCGGCATAAACCTGGATTTTGCCGTAATCGATGTCCGCCACATGGGTGCAGACCTGGTTCAGGAAATGGCGGTCATGGGAGACAATGATCACCGTGTTCTGGAAGCGGGAGAGAAATTCCTCCAGCCAGGTAATAGTCTTCAGGTCCAGCTGGTTGGAGGGCTCGTCCAGAAGCAGGATGTCCGGGTTGCCGAACAGGGCCTGGGCCAGCAGCACTCGCACCTTATCGCTGCCGTCAAGCTCCTTCATCTTTTTCTGACGCATCCCTTCCGGGATGCCGAGGCCGTTTAACAGGACCGCGGCCTCTGCCTCTGCCTCATAGCCGTTCATTTCACCGAACTTGGCCTCCAGCTCTCCAGAGCGGATGCCGTCTTCCTCGGTAAAATCAGCCTTGGAATAGAGGGTCTCGCGTTCGGCCATCACCTTGTAGAGCTTCTTGTGCCCCATGACCACGGTATTGAAGACGGTATGCGCGTCAAAGGCGAACTGGTCCTGGCTGAGTACCGCGATGCGCTCTCCTCGTCCCTTGGTAATCTCGCCCCGATCAGGCTCAAGCTGGCCTGCCAGGATCTTCAGAAAGGTGGATTTTCCGGCGCCGTTCGCCCCGATCAGGCCGTAGCAGTTGCCGGGGGTAAACTTGATATTGACGTCCTTGAAGATGACCCTCTTGCCATAGGAGAGGGCAATATTGGATGCGGCTATCATTGTTGTTGTGTCCTTATACCAAAAGCCACAGGGAGACTCCCCGCAGCATAGAGTATTTTCTTTCGGTTAGAAAAAGTCACGACAAGTCGGGATTGACTCCCATACAGGGACTTGAGTTCAGTATTCGCTATGACGGGTATACGTGCCTTCACGAAATTGTCTCCGTGCAAAAAAACAAGGAAATAATTTCTAAGACATTAATCTTCTTGAATAAGGGGGTTTTCCTCTTCCCCGGCAGGAGTGTTCTGTTTCTCCAGCTTGCGCTGCTTCTTTTCCTCTTTTTTCTTTTTCTTTGCCAGTTCTTTCTGGCGCTTTTGAAATGAATAGTTTGGTCTGCCCAAAACTCTGTCCTTATTAATGCTTCGTGTTAGGGGTAAGAAACACTGCACCAAAAAAAAGCACCCTGCAGTTTACAAAACCACAGGGTGCATTCTTTTCAATGTCACTAATGCTTACAGCGCCTTTACATTCGCCGCTGCCGGGCCTTTCTGGCCCTGCTCAACATCGAACGTCACGCGCTGACCCTCTTGCAGGGACTTGAAGCCTTCAGCCTGAATCGCGCTGTGATGAACGAAAACGTCATTGCCGCCATCCATTTCGATGAAGCCAAAGCCTTTTCCGTCGTTAAACCATTTAACGGTACCTTCTGCCATAACATGTATCCTCCTTTCTTCAATTTTTCAAAGTCGGATTACCATTATGACTGAAGTAAAAAGGTCTCCAGAATATTAATGGATATGGCGACCGATCCTTGCACTTCAAAATGCTTCTTTCCAACTAGCTGTCCAACCCTATAGAATTTTTTAACGGATGTCAAGGGTTAAATTGCTCCGAACGATTTTTTTATTCATCCGGTTCCAGGTGCGCGACAACATCCAATATTCGGGGGCCGCTTTTCAGGAGGGCCGCTTCCACATCTTCGGAGATATTGTGCCCTGAGCGAACAGAAATTTCCGGATCGACGACAACATGAAGGTCGACATAGAGACCGCCACATCTACGGGTACGTATGGCATGCACGCCTCTGACCCCATCCACGCCCATTGCTATCTTCTCAATCTGGACACGCTCCTTTAATGAAGCCCCGCGATCGGAGAGTTCTGATAGGGATGGGCTCATGATGTCCCAGGAGACCTTCAGGATGAAGACGGCGATGATAAGCGCGCCGACGTAGTCCAGAAAGGCCCACTCCGGAATCATCGCCGATGCCGCGACGGCTATGACGGCCGGGACCGAGCTTAAGGCATCCGACCGGTGGTGCCAAGCGTTCGCGACAACCGCCGTTGATTTTACCTGCGTGCCGACGGTAATCGTCCAATGATACAGGATTTCCTTCAGTATAATAGAAAGAACCGGCCCGATAATGGCTATCCAGGCTGTCTGTCTGATATGAACTCCACGAATCGTTGACAGGGCATTGTAACCCAGCCCGAGTGCGACGATTGCGAGGGAGGCGCCGATTGAGACGGTGATGATGGCCTCAATCTTCCGATGTCCATACGGATGGTCCTCATCGGGCGGAGCGGACCAGTATCGTACACCCAGGATCACCAAGATGTCGGTGACCGTATCGGACAGACTGTGGACGGCGTCGGCGATAACCGCCTGGCTGGCGCCCACGAAACCAACGATGAACTTTAAGGCCGCCAGGGTGATATTAACGGAGAACCCGATCCAGGTAATCTTTCTGATCCGATCAGTGCGATCGGCGGTCATGTCCTGTTCCATCCTATATCGATCTTTTCTTGACCCCTTGTGTCTCTGCGAACCCTTGCAGCTCCCCGTAAGGCTGGGCGCCAACCAGTGCGTCATCGTTTATCACAAATGTCGGGACGGCTGTGATTCCCTTTACGCGCGAGAGAACCCAATCCGCATCCACCGATTTTCTGAAGGCTCGTGTCGTGAGTACTGCCTGTGCCTCTTCGCGGGGAAGCCCAACGGCGGCGGCCAGGTTCACCAGCACCGGAACCTGTGCGATATTCTTGCCCTCTGCGAAATAGGCCCTGAAGACCTCCCCGTGGAAGGCCTCTCCTGCACCCTTCGAAGCGGCCCAGTGTCCCAATTCCTGGGCCAGACGGCTATTATAGGTCTTGTCCCGTTCCCCGAAGGGAAGCCCCAGGCCTGCCGCGGTTTCCCTAAGACGATCCCTTACCGCTTCCAGGTTTACCGGATAACCGGCAAAAAGCTGCTCGATCAAGAGCCCTTCCTCCGGTGTGTCCGGATGGAGAGGAAAGGCCCGCCATCGAACGTTGATCAGATATTCACGTGCGAGTTGCTCAATACGCCCGGTAATGAAGTAGCACCAAGGTCAGACGTAATCAGAAAACAACTCAAGCGTCATACATTCGGACATTTTCTCTCCTCAGATTTCCGCCTCCCGGTGAGGGGAGGGAGGGTCTTGTTACGCAGGTTCCTGTCCTGTAGCAAGGAAGGGGGAACAACCATTATATCTGAATAAACATAACGCCCCGATACTACGCATGTTGCAATAATTGTCAAGGAATTTCGGGGAATTTCGGGGATGCGGGGTGCCGATGCAAGACTGGTCCGTTTTTTGCGTTGAGATCAGGGTGATTCCGAAGGGGCGTTACGGCCCGCCCTGGTGAAAAATTTTGTAAAACTTGCCCTCAAAATACTCAGAAAGGTGTATTGACCGCAGTAAAAAATCCTGTCATCTTAGGCACAAATAATAACTGCTATGTGCGGCTTCAGTGCTGTTGGCATTGCCTTTACCGCCAAAGAGGAGATAAGAGATGGTTATTGTAACAACCGTATCCTTCAACAAGGCAAATATGTACGAGACGGAAAGACATATAGAGACATTTCCTCCTGTGCCCGATTACATCAATATGATGGGTCCATATATAAAGGACGTCAAATTCGGAGGAGGGATCCAGACCATCCACCTGTTTGAATTTGAGGAACTCCGGCTTGACGAGGCCCGTGATTTCATCGCTGAACGGATGAGGATTTACAACGAGATGGCCGATTTGACCTATTCAGTGGACATGTGGCTCAGCGTTGAAGACGTCTTGAATATGACCGGACTGGAAATGGACCAACCCTACGCGTCGGCGTAGTCGATCTTTAACCTTCACGATCCGCCTTTAAGGGGGGATTGCGTAATTATCCTGCCGATAATCTTAATAATCATTGACAAGAGCCATATCCTGCAATAAGAAAGTCGCTTGACCGATCCCGACACGCACGACTCTTGGGATTAGGTCGGCCGGCAGTTGTTATTGCGCTGAAAAGCCGGATCTCATTGAACATCAACAAGGAGTCATAGTTTTGACGGGAACACTGGTCAATACGGGGGCGATTGTTGCGGGCGGCCTGATAGGCATGTCCGTGGGGAGGCGTCTACCCGAGCGAATCAAAACAATCATGGTACAGGCGCTCGGACTTTCCGTCGTGCTGGTCGGTATTCAGATGGCCCTTGCCGTCACCGACCTTATCGTGACCATCGGCTGTATGCTGGTCGGCGCGATAACCGGGGAACTGATCAGAATCGAGTACTGGGTTGAACGACTCGGCGAGTGGCTTAAGGCGCGCACCAGGTCGAGCTCTTCGACCTTCTCGGAGGGGTTTATGTCTGCCTCCGTCCTCTATCTCACGGGCGCGATGATGATCGTGGGCTCCATACAGGACGGTACCATCGGTGATCCGACCACGCTCTACGTAAAGGCTCTTCTCGACGGCGTGATAGCGATACCCCTGGCGTCGAGTCTGGGGATCGGGGTTGCCTTCTCCGCGCTTTCCGTTTTTGCCGTCCAGGGGAGCCTAACCCTCCTCGCGTCACACCTGCTCTTTATGCAGGACCCGGCCGTTCTGAACGCCGTCACCGCCACCGGCGGGCTGCTTATTATCGGGATCGGCCTGAATCTCCTGAATGTGACGAAGATACCGATAGGAAATTTTCTGCCCGCGATCCTGTACGCCATCGTCTGGGCCGTATTTATGTAAAGGGGAGAAGAATGGAGATAGGGCTGATCGGTCTGCCCAATTCAGGCAAAACGACGATCTTTAACGCGCTGACGGGACGCGCGGCCGAGGTCACGACATACACGGATGCAACCTCCAAGCCGAATATTGCCGTCGTGGATGTGATCGACGAGCGGATCACCCGCCTCTCCGAGATGTACAGGCCTCAAAAGACCACCTATGCGACGGTCCAGTTTGTCGATTTCGCGGGGCTTGCGCGTGATTCGGCGGGAAAGGCATCCTTCCCGGACACCTCAATCGGGATGATGAGGAATCTGGACACGCTGGCGCTGGTGGTGGCAAACTTCCCGAACATCCTGGGGGAGGACCCCGCGCCGCTGGACGATATCGAACAGATGGAGACGGAGCTTTTGATCTCCGATCTGATAATCTGCGAACGGCGGCTGGAGAAGATTGCCCTGGCTCATAAACGGGGGCAGAATCCCGATCGTATCGGGACCCAGCTGGAGGAAGGCACCCTGCGAAAGATACAGGGCTGTCTCAACGACGACGGACGCGTCACGGACATAGATTTGGACAGGGACGAGAAGAAGATGGTGAGCGGGTTCCAGTTTCTGACGGGGAAACCCCTCCTGATCATACTGAATTCGAGCGAGGACGCCTTCGGAAAGAATGGGGACCTGCTGGACGAGCTCGGGAAGAGGCATGCCGTGGTCGAATTCGCCGGGACCTTTGAGATGGAGCTGTCGGGCCTGGATGATGAGGAGAAACAGATCTTCATGGAGGATATGGGAAATAAAGGAGTCGGCCAGGGATCGCCTGACCCGCTCGGCGTACGAGATCTCCTCCTCCATCAGCTTCTTTACCGTGGGGACGGATGAGGTCCGGGCCTGGAATATACGTGAAGGGCAGCCCGCAGTGGAGGCCGCGGGGGCCATCCATTCGGACCTTGCCCGGGGGTTTATCCGCGCGGAGTGCTTCTCATACGACGACCTGATCGCATGTGGCTCTGAAAAAGAGGTTCACGACAAGGGGCGCTTTCGTCTGGAGGGGAAGGACTATATCGTGAAGGACGGAGATATACTCGCCATCCGGTTTAGTGTATGATCTTGACAAGTCGAATTTGCGGGGACAGATAGGGGACGTCCCTCCAAGATTCTAAACATTTACAGTGACGTTGGGCACAACGATGAACGCATGTTTCCGAACAGCATGGCTGACGCTTCTCGTCACCCTCTCTCTCATCAATCCGGGATTGCTGCCGATGGATCCTGACGGCTGTTCCCACGCCTCGGAGGCCGCCTCCCCGGCAGAAATACTCGCGAAACCCAATTCTTCGAATGAGACGGCGCCGGTGTATGCCGTTCAGGCATCCGCGTGCCGCGAAGAGAAAAACGCTCGCGACACGGCGGAAAGGCTAAGGGGGAGGGGGTACACGCCGGAGATCTATTCGTGGAAGGATCCATCGGGCAGACTGTGGCACTCCGTTTTCATCGGCGTCTACGGTGATCCCGCCAAGGCCGGGCGTGTCGCAAGCCGGTACCGGGAGGCCGAGGGAAAGGCCGTTTTCGTCAAGACATTGGGCCGGTATGCCATGGCGCCCCCTCTTCTTGAGTCCGTGGCCCATCGACCCGTCGAAGCGGCTGCCGATGGTGAGAAAAAGGGCGCGCCGGAAGACCACCATGATGCCCGTGATAAAAAGCCGGAGGTGGCGGAAGAGGAGGCCATCGGCCCGGAATTTACCTACAGCGGATTCATAGAGTTCGAAAGCTTTGTCAATACCGCGGGGAACGGGAGCCTCAGAGAGAGGAACAAAAAGAACGAGATCAGAAACCGCCTCCAGATGAGGTATGGGACGGAGAACCTCTTCCTCTATTCCGTTTCGAATGTCTATCTGCTCCAGACATATCTGAACAAGAAGGCGGACGATTACCACCGGTACGCGAGAGATGAGCAGGTGTCGAGAAACCCACAGGAGGCCGAGCTGTCCTTCGACGAGCTGTATCTGAACTACGGCAGGGGAAATTTCAGGCTGCGCGCGGGGAATCAGATATACGGCTGGGGGACGGCCGACGCCTTCAATCCGACGTCATATTTCAATCCATCCGACGTGCGGGAGATATTCTTTAAGGACGACGACGAGAACAAGGCCGGGGTCCCCTCCCTGTCGGGGATGTTCTTCCTGGGAGACTATACGCTGGAGGCTGTCTTCGTACCGGTGCATATCCCCCCGATCATGGCCCCCGAGGGGAGCTTCTGGGCGATTGAGGCCGATAGCAGCTTTTTGCTGCCGGTTGTCCTCAATCAGACGGAGAGTGTCGATCTTGACTTTGATGATCCGGAGAGTCTCGGTGTCGGTATCGCCAACGTTGGATACGGCGCCCGGCTTTCGACCAGCAGGGGAGGGGTCGATATGTCGGTGGGCGCGTACCGCGGCCCGGACAAAAACCAGCTCTTCCTCCCGTACGAAATCGTCTATCAGGGGACCACCGCCGTGCTTCAAGTCAGGCCGCAAGCTTCAATCGTCACCATGTTCGGCTTCGACCTCTCAGCGGCGCTGGGCGATTTCGTTGTGCAGTTCGAGGCCGCCTATTCGCCCGACAAGGCGGGGATCGTCGAGCAGAATACTGCCAGCCTCGCCAATCTGACCCTGCCGTTCGAGATCGACAGGGCGCACTTCCTCTCCTACGCCGCCGGGTTCAACTACTTCATCCCCATGGACGCCCTGATAGAGAGACACACGGGCGAAGCGGTCTTCACCTTCGAGTGGTTCAAGTCACGGTATCTGGAGGACGGGCTCTATGCGCCACTTGTCACCGATATCGTCAGCTGCAAATTTGAAGACAGCTACTTCGACGGCCGCGTCAAGACGACGGTCAAGGGGATATTCGACATGAAACATGGGGGGAAGGTCTTCTGGCCGGAGATAGGGTATGATTTCCAGAACGGATTCCTCGTCGAGGTGGGGTATGCCGCCATCTGGACGGACAAGGGGTCGTTTTCGGAGAACGCTTCGATCTTCTACTACTTCAAGGATAACGACGTGCTGATCGCAAAGGTACGCTACCGGTACTGATCCCTGATTTTTGTTCCGGAGAGCGTCATGTTTCTGACATAGCTGATCCGTCCCGGTGCCGAGTCCGGCTCCTCTGTGAGCCCGCACCCTTCCACTCACCCTGGCATATCCCCCGCCAAGGGGAACATCTCCTGTGAAGCATTACTAAAGAAACAGTACAAATATCCGATTTTATGTTCAGAGAGAGCTCCGGTGGATGGGGTCCCCGAACAGGAGAGCCCATTGTATCGAAAATCTTTTCTGTAGAGCTTTCAAGAGTTGTTTTACCAAACCTCCTGTAGAGGTGTTGTCATTTTTACCCCCCTTGGTCCCTGAGATATATCATATCTCGGGGACCGCAATTCCAAGGAAAATCAAGGGGCAGCCTGGAGCAGGTTTATGCCTATGAAGATTATACACAGAGAGACATTGCAGGCGCGTACGCTCACGTCGGAGGGGGCACACCCTCCAAAAACCATACGGTCGTTTCGCCGGTTTTTTTATCGAAGGGCCTCTTTATTGAAGGTCGAATTCCTCAGGCTTTTGTTGTATTCCAGCTTTAAGATCTTCAGCTGTGTATACCCCTTTTCATTTGCCAGGGTCATGGTGGCGGCATATGGGGTCAGGATGCCGTCGACCGTCCGTATATCGTGATTTTCAAGATACTTGTGTATACATTCCCGTGATAATCTCTGTTTAAAAGCATAAAGGGAAGGAAATATACTCCTTCCCTTTATGGTCAATGACGAGATTGTAATGTGCAGAACGAGGTTTACTTCGGTTCATTCCAGAAATAATCAATTTTGCCCTGTGGTACTTCAAAAACGCAATCTGTTGGTGGGCTCGCTTCGGTTCTGAACCATTCGGGGAGGTGGTCTGTTCCCGGTCCAACTCCTGCTCTGTGGTTGAAAGCTCTTTCTTCCAGAAGGCTCGTAACGGCAACCTTTCGCAAAAGTTCGTAATTGCCGTCTTCTCCAAACATTGCCTGAGCTATCCGGGTTGATTTTTCCATTGGATACCCGGGATCCTTGAAGGAGTTAATACACAGGCCAAGGTTATCCACCATCATCGCAACAATCTGGGATTCTTTCGAAGCTGCAAGAGCCGCATCTGAATCAGCCTGTTTCATCAGGACCATACCGGCGGTATGATCTGCGCCCATCGCAGAGGTGGCATAGGTGACGCCCGTACCATTTTCAACCCTTGGTTCATGGGCGGGTACACCCTGACCCTTTACAACAGGCACCCTGCTTATTCCAAAGCATGTTGCAACGGTAGCCGTTCCCTGGCCGATAATCCTGCCAAGCGGAGTCGCCTTATCGATCTCATCGATCAATTCAAAAACTCTTTCGCTGTCACCAAATTCCAGAAGCCCGGCATCACATGCCACACCCAGAGCAGCCCCCAATTCTATACTGTCTATTCCCAAGTTGTCGGCGAGTCTGTCCATATGGGCAATGGCATAAATATCATCGATGCCAAGATTTGCTCCCATCATCGCGACTGTTTCATATTCCAGCCCGGATGTAATCCAGTTGCCGTCCTTGTCAGTTATGTTATTGCTACAAGCGACCAGGCATCCGGGCATGCACGGTACACCCCACTTACTGCCTTCGGTTTTCATCCGTTCTACGACTGTTCGATGTGCTATATTTCTTATTCCATCAAACTGGCCGGCTGAAAAATTTCTGGTCGGCATGCTGTTGTTTCTGTCGCTGACCCAGCTACCGCCACCCATCGTGCCCTGCGCATTATACGCCTGAGCGCCTTTGCTATCCCTCACGAAATCAGCATAGTCCCGGACCATGGCTCGGAAAGCATCGCTATCTTGTGGTGTTACGGTTTTTGTCCCTGTATCGTCGATGACGATCGCCTTCACACCCTTTGAGCCCATGACTGCTCCTGCCCCGCCACGCCCGCAATGACGGGTCGGTCTTCCCTGCGGATCCGTCACACCCATTGTTGCCATCAGCATCTTCAATTCCCCGGCTTTGGTTATGGAACAAATGGAGGGTTTCCCCCCATGGGTTTCTTTCAGTTTTGCTACTGCATCATGATTATTGAGACCTGCTATTTCATCCCCGGGTAAAATTGTCAGGCCGTTTTTGTCGATTTTTAAAATATATAGCTTATCGTCTTCGAGAGGCTTATTTTCAATGATAATTGCCTTGACATCCAGTCTTCCCAGTTTATCGCCCGCCGTACCGCCAACATTGGATTCTTTGATTCCTTTTGTCATGGGGCTCTTAAATCCGACAGACAAACGGCTCGCGGAGGGAAAACGGCTTCCGCAAAGCATGCCCGGAGCGACAATTATCTTGTTGTCTTTGCCCAGGGGATGACATGTCGGCGGTACTTCATTCGTCATGATTCTCGAGGTCAGGCCTCTTCCTCCCAACCACCTGTACTCTTGCGGAGAATCCTCCACGGTTACTTTCAATGTGGACATATCGACCCTGTAAATTTTATTCATAACGCAACGCTCCTTATCTTTTTGGTATTAAACATAACAAATTCGTAAAAAGTTCCCTCAAGTTGTCATCCTGACGAGTCGGGACGAAAAATCTTTGCGGCGTAACACCTTGTAAATATAAGATTTCTTTCTACGGTCGAAATGACAGATTCGCTGATTTTGACTTTTTGCGAGGCCGTCAAACATATTTGTTTGTTCACTGCTACTTGTTTAAAACTTCATCGTAGAAGGCATAGATACCCTTTTCCTCGATGCCGCCGGGATACCCCGCGGCAATCATGCTTCTCAGTAAGGGATGCAGATGGCCTGCCGCGGGACCGGCTTCTCTCATGGCATCCTTTTCTGCCTTGGCAAAAATCCCCCAGAATCCGGCGTAATCACCGACCGCTAACGGTCCCATTGGCAAATTATACCCCAGTTTCAGAGACTTATCTATGTCCGCCGGTGAGGCAACTCTTTCCCACACCATTTCTATTGCAGTCTTTACCATACCGAAATAAGCCCTGTTGGCAATATGCCCGTAACTGAATCCTCGGCAGATGACCGGTTCCTTCCCTAGTTTTTCAGCCAGGGCAACTGCCGTATCTAATACTTCAGTAGAGGTGTTTGGACCCGCGATAATTTCAATAAGTTTCATGACGGCAGTTGGCTCACAGATCGGATTTGAAGCCAGGATCGCGTCAGCGGGTGCGTACTCATCAAGTTTCTTGAAAAGATCTTTTTTTAATTCCAGATCTTCGGAACAGCATTCCGATACAAAATCCGCATCCCTGACAGCCTCCGCGAGATCCGTAGTGCCTGAGATTCTACCCATAATTTCGTTCTTCGCATCCTGTGTCATCTTACCTCGGTCCACTTGAAATTTCTGCAAACCGTCACTTATTGCTTTTAGTCCCTCCTCTATTTTTCCATTGTCTGTATCCCAAAAAACAACGGTATATCCTCCTACATGTGCGAAAAGTTGGGCTGCCTGGTATCCAATCTGTCCGGCGTCCAAGAATGTTACTTTTTTGATATCCTCTAATTTCATGCGATGTCTCTCCTTTCGTTTAAATGTCATAAACGGCAATATTTTGACATACTTACTATGCAAGGGGAACTCATTGCACCGAAAATCTTTTCGCAGGTTTCTTTATCGAAGGGCCTCTTTATTGAAGGTCGAATTCCTCAGGCTTTTGTTGTATTCCAGTTTTAAGATCTTCAGCTGTGTGTACCCCTTTTCATTTGCCAGGGTCATGGTGGTGGCATATGGGGTCAGGATGCCGTCGACCGTCCGTATATCGTGATTTTCGAGATACTTGTGAAATTCGTTTCCCTCGTAGAAGTCGATCCGCACAATAAAATAGTCCGATTTGCGTACATACAGGGTCAGCTTGCTGTAGACCTTCTCGCCGATTTCCTTGACCGCCTCCACCGCATAGCAGTCAACGCCGACGCCTTTCGCGCCCCCCAGCAGTTTGTACGCGTAGTCATCGATATCCCGCGAGCCGATATCCTCATAGTAGAGGTGTGAGTTGACAAACGGCTTTCCCTTGTCGGAGGAGGCAATCCTCTTTACCTTTCCCGACGACAGTCTCAGCCACTGGTCATCATCCCGTCCTTTGTGCGCGTGGGTCAGCAGCTTTATCCGTGTCGGTCGGGTGAAAGATATCAGGAGCTTGTCTTCATCGTTCGGGAACTTTTTTGACCTGCTCTCAAACTGCTTTTCAACAACCCTCCCTCCCTTGTGTATCTGCATCAGAACGTCGCTCACGGCGGTCTGCGCCTCCGGGAGGGCGTCGTTTTTCTCCATGATCTCTCTTCCGGTGAGGGCGAAGAGGGGGGTGGAGAGGAGCAGTACGAAAAGAATTGCAAGAAGGAATCTTAGTTTCATCGGCAGTCCCCTTTTCTCAATGGTGTCAGTCAGCTTGTTTCTCGGAGCCATTTTGGTCCATTCCGAAAAATTTGTCAATATTCAGATATCTGCCTATCCCGGAGCCGGATTCCCCCTCGTCGAGGCTGATGCCGGTGGCCTTGATGACGGAGGGGAGTATCAGTAGGGCCCCGATCGTTGTGTTGATCATGGTGGCGGCGGTCAGGATGCCGAACAGCGCTATCGGCAGGAAATTGGAGGTCATGAGTATCGAGAATCCGAATACCAGGGCGAGCGACGTAAAGAGTATCGCCTTTCCGGAGACGGC
>JAFCZZ010000590.1 GCA_019314085.1 Deltaproteobacteria bacterium
TCTGTTCTGAAGATACACCAGTCTGGGGCAAAGGAGTTTCTGCGCAAGTGTTCCTACTGTGGGACACCGGTAGCTGACCTAGCCACGCACAAGGCCAGGTGCCCCAAGCGGCCAGTCTTTTGAGGTGGCTAAGCATGGGCTACGAGCTTGACTGGGACCCGGTGAAAAACGAGTGGCGTGTATGGAGCACGATCACCTGTAGCTTCATAGGCACTGCCAAAACGCCTGAAGAAGTCGCCGACATTGTTACCGAGGGCAAGGAATTCTACTACTGCGATATCCCCGAAATCAGCCCTGATAGGCCAGTGATATGCACCTACCACCCGGGGCTTACCATTAGGGGCCGCCCCGACCCTAAGGCCAAGGCGGAAGTGCGCCAGGCCTGGATCGAGGAGGCAGCGAAGGCCAGGGAGGAGAAGCGGAGGGTCAGCCTAGTCTGTGAGGTGACCCCGGAAGGCGAGATGAGAAGAATCCTCCCCGAATAGGGGGTTCTATGCTACCCTATGATTTAGTCAAACCGAGGGAGGCCTCCCTGATCATGGAGGCGGTGAGCCACCTGAGCGATGCCCAGGAGGAGCTTAGGCTGAAAGGGAAGCCGGAGCCGCCCCAGATCAACCAGGCAAAGGAACTCCTCATAGAGGCGTTCAAGCAGGTATGGGAGCGATAATGAGTGACCAAGAACTGTGGGACAGGGCGATGCGCCTGCTTCAGGTTAAGGGGATAAGGCGCAGGGCAAGAGCAGACGAGGCGAAGCTCATCGCCGAGATGTCCTATGACTTTCACCCCGCCGTCCGCTACCAGATGGAGCGCGACCTGAAGGTCTATCCCCTGTTTGATGCAGTCGCGATGTGGGTGCAGCCCAAGGTGGGCTTGGCTGAACATGAGCCACAGATCATCCCAATTGCCAAGATACTCATAGAGCAGGCAGAAAAGGAGGCATGATGGACGAGGCATCCCGCTTCCAGGCGTTTCTTAATCGCATGGAGCACATGTGCCGCACCCGGGGGGTTGTTGACACTGGCTCCGGGAAAGGAAGTCGATCTCACCGACGAGTGTCTGGTGAAGATGGGGGAGGTCACCCTGCGCACCAAGAAGGCGGAGAGGGGGCTCTCCCTTTGCAGTAGGAATAGCGATATCGTTGCCTCCTACGAGCATATTGGCGGGCCCGGGTCTATCAGCTACAAGGACTGCGCCTCCCTCGGCCTGCCGCAAGCAGGGGGGTTCCACACCCACTCCGTCAGCGATTCAAGGCCCTCCTGGTGGGACGGCGCTATAATCCTTCGTCGCAGTTACCGGAACCAAAGCCACTGGCTCTCCTGTGTTGGCAGCCCCATCGATATGAAGATCAGGTGCTATGCCCCGAAAGAGCTCCCGTCGGCCCGCGAGATCGAGGCACTGTGGAAGGAAAGGCGCAGGCACCTTCACCAATGGATGGAGGATGATCCCCGTCTCAACGCCATGGTCTCCGAGGTGGCCAAGTTCGGCGTGCGGGAGATCCCCGCCATGCTCAGGCCAAAGGTTCCAGTGGGTGTCGCACCTCCTGCCCCAAGCATAAGGAGTGAACAGGTAGACTTCGCCGAGTCCAAATTCATAAAATACATCGATGAGGAGACCGGTGAGGTAATAAGGGTGGAGAGGGTTTTCTGATGGCAGTTGAGGGGGCGTAGCCGCACCACTCTGGTGGCATGGGAGGTGACGAAGTGGTGGAAGAATTAACTGAAACTCAAAAGCTACAAATACGCTTTTTAGAGGCAACAGAACCGCTTGAAAGTCTAGCAAGACCTCCTGTGATTTGGGCCGAATGCAAAACATGTAAAGTATCCAAAGAATTTCGAAGTGCTGATGGAGCAAGGTCATTTATCCTAAACCATAAAGGCCACAACACCTGGATACAACATTGTGGTGCTTGCCAAACCATAGGTTTTGCAGTAGAGGAGGAATTTAAGAGCTCTGGAGAAGAGTAAAGAAAAGAATTGAGCTAATGAGAGATACACTATTGGAGGAGTATCGGGGAAATGAGCTGGAGACACATAGTGATTGAGGGTATTTGCCTAGGAGACAGGGACTTACACGGTAACCCATGTGGAAGACCAGTAGGTGTTCACTGTCTAGATAATGGGCACTGTCCCTGGTTAGGTTATACTGAATCATCAGAGCGAGAGGCGGTTGTCTTTGTCCCTATCCATCTCTTCTGCTGGGATAAGCTAAAGTGCTTCTTAGAAGAGACTAAATGGAAATTACGATGGTGGCTCTGGGGTAAATGGCACTATGACCCAAGCTGGATTGATAGTATTCCTGTTGCTGAATGTCCAGAGTGGGATAGGGTGTTGGATGATGCAATAAGGAAGTTCCCTGAGTGGATAAAGCAGGTAAGGGAAGGTGATGAAGAGTCCAGTTAAGCAGTGGATCAGCCAAGGTGGTTGTGATGGCAGAGGATGACGAACTGAGAGAGCAATTGAGAAGGCTCGCCAGCGAAATGGAGAAGCTCAGGGATGAGATCGGCGGCGAGATCGGGAGGCTAGCGGGTGCCATCGGCGGCCTCGCCATGGAGATGAGGGAGAGGATAAGGGTGGAGGAGGTGGGGGAGATCAGGGAGATGGTGCAGCAGATGAGGGCCTTCCATGAGGGGCTGCTTCTTCCCTGGCGCACGCAGGTTGCTGAGGAGATGGAGGCGAGGAGGCTGTG
>JAFCZZ010000591.1 GCA_019314085.1 Deltaproteobacteria bacterium
GCGAAAGCACCGATGAAGGAAAGTGATAATCTTGGGATCAAGACCTCCGATATGTCCCCGGAAATCGCAAACCACTTTGGTTATAGTGAAGGCATCAAAGGGGTCGTCGTCCTGGAAGTAACAGAAGGGAGTAAGGCCGAAAAAGCCGGTGTGCGTCCAGGAGACATTGTCGTGGCGGTCAATCGTGTCAAAGTCAGAACCGCTGGTGATTATCGCGGAGAAATAAAAAGAGTGGATGAGGGCAAAGAGCTACAGTTGCTACTCCGTCGGGGGGGAGCTGGATTCATCGCCCTATCGATACCGACATAGGGTTTCACAGCGGGTGGGCTATTAATAGATTCCAAACCAGGTAATCAGGGGATATCCCGAAAAAAGAAAGGTGAATCTGATCCATTTCCCTCTCGACTTTTCATGGATATCCCCTGTTTTGCCCTGTCCCCTCCCTGCTTCCGGGCGGCGATAATCAGATCATCAGGAAAATCGATCAAGGCGCTGGCGCAATCCCCTCTCGCCCGAAGCCTGTTCCGTACGCGGACAGGCCGCTACCGATGCGATATGCAAATATCTTCTTGTGCATGTGCCCGCCGATGTAGTAGTTTTGAGGTACCGAACTGTCTCGTCTTCTGAAAAATAAAGGATATCGTTGTACATGGACAAGATCAGAGAACAGGATATTATTCTTGACTCGATAACCGACGGCGTCTTCACGGTGGATCACGACTGGCGTATCACCTCCTTTAACAGGGCCGCCGAGGAGATAACGGGCGTGCCGCGCAAGGAAGCCATCGGCCAGATGTGCAAGGATGTCCTGAAGGCAGACATATGCGAGGGGAACTGCGCCCTCAGACAGACCTTCGCGACGGGAGAGCCCGTGCGAGACCGGGTCGCCAACATCATAAACGCCGAAGGGGAACATGCCCCCATCCGAATATCCACCGCACTCCTGAGAGACGCGGAGGGCAGGACCATCGGCGCCGTGGAGACCTTCCGGGATATCAGTCTCGTTGAAAAGCTGCGCAAGAGGATCGAGCAGAAGTACACCTTCGAGGATATCATATCGAGAAATCACCGGATGTATGAGCTGTTCGATATCCTTCCCGATGTGGCGAACAGCCTGAGTACGGTCCTGATCGAAGGGGAAAGCGGAACAGGGAAGGAACTGTTCGCGCGGGCGATACACCACCTGAGCCCCAGAAAAAAAAAGGCTCCCGTTATCGTCAACTGCGGTGCCATGCCCGACACACTCCTCGAATCGGAACTTTTCGGTTACAAGGCGGGGGCGTTCACAGACGCGAGGCGCGATAAGCCGGGACGCTTCAAGCTCGCCGAGGGGGGCACGATATTCCTCGACGAGATAGGCGATATCTCACCGGCCCTGCAGGCACGGCTACTGCGCGTGCTACAGGAAAAAACCTACGAACCCCTCGGTTCGGTGAAGAGTGAGCGGGCGGACGTCCGCATCATTACCGCCACGAACCGTGACCTTTTCGAGATGGTACGGCAGGGAAAATTCAGAGAAGACCTCTACTACCGCATCAACGTGATCAGGCTGGAGCTTCCGCCCCTGCGCGAGAGGAAGGAGGACATTCCCCTGCTGGTCGACCATTTTATCAAGGCATTCTGCTCGGTCCAGAATAAGGCCATCGACGGAATCACCGACGAGGCTCTTGCCTGTCTGATGTCATACGATTATCCCGGCAACATACGGGAGCTGGAGAATATCATCGAACGCTCCTTTATACTGTGCAAGTCGAAGATGATTATGCCTTCCCACCTCCCCGAACCGGTATGCGGACCCGACACCGCCCATTATGCGGGCAGTGCCGATATTACCACCTTCAGGGATGTGGAAGCCGCCTTTCTGACAAACGCGCTGAAAAGAAACGGCTGGAACCGTCTGAAGACCGCCCGGGACATCAGACAGACACATGTATAAGTCGCACATATGCGACCCATATCAGGGAATAAGGTAGCTCTTTTGCGACCTGCCAACAAACCCTGCATGTCGCCTATCTTCTCAACAACTCGCAATAATTAAGCTTTTTTTATTTATTCGCGCAGCTCGTCCCCAGGCACGAAATTTGTAGGTACACATGTGTTGCAAAAGAGGTTGAGAGTATGAAACTTGCCATGCCTGTGTGGGAGGATTGCATTTCAACGGTTCTGGATTTTTCCGATTATCTCCTGGTCGTTGACTCTGAATCCGGGGTTATAACCAACCGGTCGACGGTCAGTTTCGCCGGAGCTACAATGGTGGAAAAGGTGACACGGCTGAGAGAACTTGACATACAGGTACTGCTCTGCGGGGCGGTTTCAAGGCCTATGGAACGAATGATCATGGCGTCGGGGGTAGACATTATCCCCTTTCTCAGGGGAAGAGTGGACGATGTCCTTAATGCCTATTTTTCAGAACGCCTGTCCGGACCGAGTTTCATGTTGCCCGGTTGCCGGCGGGAACCGGGCTTCGGGAAGGGCATGGGCCGCAGGAAACGCGGCAACGGCCGCCCCGACTGGACTAATAACAGAAAAGGATGGAATATATGAAGATAGCGATCACATCTTACGGAGAGGATCTTTCAAGTAAGGCAGATAAGAGTTTCGGCAGGGCGAAGTGGTTTATCCTCGTTGACACGGAGACGGGTACCTTCGAGGCCCACTCCAACGAACAGAACTTTAACGCGGCGCAAGGCGCGGGGATACAGGCCGCCCAGAACGTGGCAAATCTGGGGGCCGAGGCCGTCCTGACCGGGAATGTCGGGCCCAACGCCTTCAGAACGCTGAGTGCCGCATCTGTCAAAATATTTATTATCAAAGGAGATATTACGGTTCAGCAGGCCCTTGCCGAATGGAAGGAAGGGAACCTTCAAGAGACCAGTGAATCGACCATTGAGGGGCACTGGGCCTGAGTTTGTGTTTTTTTGATTTATATGTGGAGTCACGGCTGTCCGGTTAAAGTTGGACGACCATAACATAATATACTGACATTACACAGCAAATGAACCATTTTCACTTTTTTCGATTTCAATTTACATTGCTTTCCCCGGTATGT